>DATHTH010000394.1:0-11550 GCA_035463495.1 Anaerolineales bacterium
CAATCCGCTCGACAGCAGTCAGGATGTTGTTATCGTAAATATCCAGTATGAGGCTCGAAGTTAATCGGTCCGCGTCCCCAGGGATAGTTGGTAAACGTGCACCATTCTGCGGAGATCAGCGGCGAGTGATAGCGATAGTTGCGCGGTCCCACCACGCGCGGATGCTCGTTGAGCCCGAAGGCAAGCTCGGTTTTGAGCGTCAGCCGCGTGCCTTCCAGGATGACTTTGGGAGTGAGTTTGTTGCCCATTCCACTCAGTATACCAATCGTGATTTCTGGCTGTCGATCGCCGATCCAGTTCGACGGGATAGCAAATTGACATCGCCGAATACCTCATGTAAACTCCTCTCATGGACATCGATCTTGACCTGTATCGTCATGAAGTACGCGTCTCGGCAAATCCGCTGGTACGGCTTTCGGCGATTGATATCTCGCCCGACCATCCCCAGCGGACCTTTGTTTTCATCCACGGCTTTGGCGGTCGGGCGGAACAGTGGCATCACCAGCTGCAAACGTTTTCTGTGGCAAACCGCGTCATTGCACTGGATCTGCGCGGTCACGGACTCTCGGATAAGCCGGGCCGCGGCTACGAGATGGCGCAATTGGTAGAGGACCTGGAGACGGCGCTTGTCTTGTTAAAGGTCAAGGGGAAATTTGTGCTGATAGGACATTCCTATGGTGGGGCGATTGTCACCGAATATGCCTTGAAGAACCCTGAGCGCGTCGAACGCCTCATCCTGATGGCGACGGCGGGAGAGTTCAAGCTTCAGCCTATGCTGCGACTCGCTTTGAGCCTGCCGGTCTGGCTCCTCAGGCTGATCGAGCCGTTTACCCGCAAATGGTTGTTCGCTTCGCCGCACACCCTCAAACGACTTTATTTCGAAAACATGGCGCGTTGGAAGGGCTGGGACCGGTTTAGCGCTCTCCACGTTCCCACGCTTGTCATCCGTGGTCACCGCGACCGGGTCTTCGAAAGCGCCCGGTTTGAAAAGGTGACGGCGTCCATCCCGGGGGCTGACGAGGCGGATATCGGCGTCTCAGGCCATCTGGTCATGCTCGAGCGGCGCGAGGCAGTGGACCGTGCCATCGAGCGCTTTACCTCCGGGGAAGGGCAGCGCTCCTGGCGCGAGACCAGGGGCGCCGCTCCCAAAAAGAAGGGCGGGCGCGACGCCCTGCGCCGGGAACGACCCTGGCTCGAAAATTACGAGAGCGGAGTGCCGTACACAGTAGGCATTCCAAACATCCCTGTGCATCATCTGTTGCGGTCCGCGGTGAGGCGCTTTCCGAACCGTCCGGCGGTCTTCTTTGAGGGCAGCCGTCTTTCGTACCGGCATATCAACCACGAGGCGAACCGCTTTGCAAACGCCCTCATAACCCTCGGTGTCGGAAAGGGCGCGCGGGTGGTCTTGTTGATGCCAAATGTCCCACAAATGGTGATCGCCTTTTACGGGACGCTGAAAGCCGGCGCCACCGCAGTCTTTGTGCCGCCGGTGATCGAGCCGGAAGAGATCGTGCGCCAGGTCAGAGAGTCAGATGCGAGTGTGCTGGTTACCCTGTCGCTATGGGCGGGCCTCGCACAGCAGATCCGCGCTGCCGGTGGAGTGCCGCACATTGTGCTCACGGATCCGGGCGATTATCTCTCGATTTTCAAATCCCTCATTTCACGCTGGCGCAATCGCAAATTCCAACTCTCGAATTCCCTCCGGTGGCGGAATTTTCTTACCGGCAAAACCAATAAATCACCCACGATCGACGTGCAGCCGGACGATCTGGCGGTCATCCAGTACACCGGCGGCACCACCGCGCAGGCGAGGGGTGTCATGCTTTCCCACCGCAACCTGGTGGCAAACGCTTTACAGACGCGCCACTGGCTGCCCGAAGCCTTAGAGGGTCGAGAGAAATTTCTTTGTGTGGTGCCAATCTTCCACAGCTACGGGCTGACCGCCGCGATGAACGTGCCTGTCTCGCTCGGGGCGGCAATGATCTTGAAAACACAGTTCCAGGTGCTTGATATCCTCCAAACGATCCGGCGCTACCAGCCGACCATCTTCCCAGGAGTGCCCCGCATGTACCTGGCGATCAATAATTTTCGTGGTGCGCGGAATTACGGCATCAGATCCATCAAGTGGTGTATCAGCGGCTCCGCGCCGCTGCCGGTGGAAGTGCAGGAAGCGTTTGAGAAGCTGACCAGGGGCCGTCTTGTGGAGGGATATGGGCTTACGGAAGCCTCGCCGGTTACGCACGCCAATCCGCTTGGCGAAAAGCGAAAGGTTGGTACAATCGGCGTCCCGCTGCCTTCCACCGAAGCTGTGATCGTGGACCTCAGTCGCCGCAGCAAGGAAGTCAAACAGGGGCAGATCGGCGAGCTGGCGGTGCGCGGTCCTCAGGTGATGCTGGGCTACTGGAAAGATCCCAGAGCCACCCAGGAGACCCTCACCGCCGACGGCCCCTCGTCGAGCTCAACAGGACCGTGGCTGTTAACTGGCGATGTGGCGCAGGTAGATGAAGACGGCTACTTCCGCATCATCGCCCGCAAGGCAGACATGTGGTATCCGGACGATACACGCAAGCAGCCGGCGTTCCCGCGTGACATCGAAGAGGTGCTCTACGAAATTCCCCAGGTCCGGGAGGTGGCGGTGACCGCCGTGGCAGGCCGCCCGTTTGCGTTTTTGATTGTTGATAAAGAAATACCCACAGCCAAGTCTGTGATCGAGTATGCCCGGCGACGACTGCCTCCGCACCTGGTGCCGCGCTTTGTGATCTTCATGGAAGATTTCCCGCGCACGTTTATTGGTAAGGTTCTCAGACGTGAATTAGCCAGGCGTTATGAGCGACACACAGAACAGGCTCAGGCTGACACACCTTAATGATGGTTGATACAGATTGATGAAAGAGCTAGTAGAGAACATTACCATCCCCACCACGGCGAATTATGTCCAGACAGGCACGGGCGCGCCGGTCATTCTGATCCATGGCCTGGCAGCCTCCCTGCATGACTGGGATGACCTGGTTCCCCAGCTTGTGCAAAACGGCTATGCTACTTATGCGGTGGATCTTCTCGGTCACGGGGACAGCCCCCGGCTGGAGTCGCGCCTCTACCAGATGGAGTGGATCTTCGAGCACTTTTTCGAGTGGATGCGATCGCTGCGTTTGACGGAGCCCGCAATCCTGATCGGTCATTCCATGGGCGGGCACGTCGCCATGGAATACGCCCGCCGTGTCTCGGCCTGGACCAGGGGACTGATCCTGGTCGCGCCGTTGTATTCCCGCCTGCAGCTTCCCCTTTTGCTGCGCAGCACGTACGGTCGCACCCGCTTGAGTGAGTGGATCGTCGGGCGCACCCCTGAATGGTTGTTCCGCCGGTTCGTGGATCTATCCAGCGGGGCGATCGGTCATAGCGTAGGGGCCCTGCGCTCGCTGCCGGAGAAAGCGCGTGTACAAACGATTCTCGATTACAAGCGCACCGCCCCCGGGATTTACCATGTCCCCAAGATCCTTAGAGATATGACAGATTACCTGCAGGAAATCGATACTCCGACCCTCGTGGTCTGGGGCGACCGGGATAAAACACTGGACCCCGCTTCGTTCTCGAAGCTTGTGGCGGCACTGCCGAAGGGCAGAGGAGAAATGCTACATGCGGGGCACGTTCCGCACCAGTCGCATGTTGAAGTCTTTAATCAAGTCGTGCTCAAATTCTTGAAAAGGATGCTGTAAGTCATATCTCGGGTCCGACCTACTCGGTATCCGGACTGTTCTGCGCCAGCCGGACCGCCTGCATGATCACATCATTCTCATCTTGAAGCCGCCGGATCTGGCTGCCAAGGATCTCTTCCAATTGCTTCGGGCTCAACTGTGAGAGCGCAGCGAAGGTATGGATTCCTGCATTATTTAATTTCCGCTCGATCGCGGGACCAATCCCCTTGATCACTTTCAGATCGTCCTTTTCCGAGGTCGTTGCTGGCAATGAAGTTCCGGTAGGCTCGGGCAGGGGAGCTGCTTTTGGCTCTGCCTGTAGATCAAGCTGCGCGGCCCGTGCCGGCTCCTGAGATGTGGATCTGACCTGCCTCTCCAGCGAATGAATGTATTGCCTGAGCGATTGATTCTCATTCTGAAGATCTTCCCTATCATTCTCGCGATAGATCCTATCGAAGGCGATTTTGAAAAACCAGCCATAAAGCAAGCCGAAGATGAACACTTTGAATGCTCTCATTATGGACTCCTCATTCGATTGTTTTTTATTGGGATGAAGACTCGATGCGCTTCGATAGTATCATTAGCAGCGCAATCCTGTAAAGGACTGGCGAGGCAGTCCTGCAAAGGACAAGATGCGGGAATTCTGTCATGAAATTTTAAGGTTAATCCCCCGCCTGTCCTCTTGTATTGAGACTGTCTCCTATGCTACAATCTTGACTAGCAAACGCTAAATGTACGGGGATGCAGCGCCTGAACGCCCACATCTGGCGGTTACAAATGTTCTAATAATGGAGTGGATTTAATCAATGCGGTGCCCGTACTGCCAGCATCATGATTCTAAAGTCCTGGATACATCCCACGACAGTCACGGCGGCATTCGTCGCCGGCGGGAATGTTTCAAATGTGGCCAACGATTCAGCACATACGAGCGTCCCATCCTGGCGACTCCCTTGATCGTCAAGCAGGATGGGACCCGCGAGGAGTTTGACCGTGAGAAGCTGGCGCGCGGCATCCGCATTTCATGCGCCAAGCGACCGGTCTCCGCTGCCGACATCGAGCGGCTGATCGGTCAGGTCGAATCACAACTGCAAAAAATGGGCAAAGCTGAAGTCTCTTCACGTGTTGTCGGTGATCTGGTGATTCAAGGTCTAAAGGAAATGGATCAGATTGCCTATATACGCTATGCGATCGTCTACCTCGGTCTGGATGATCTTCATTCCCTCCGCAAAGAAATCGATCATCTGCTTGAAAGCTAATTAAAGTGACAGTGATTTTCCCGTCTCGAACGGAATGTCGCTGTCATTTTGTTTGTAAGGGTCACGCGTCCTGAGTGGAGCGACGAGCGCAGTTGAGGGCGGGTTGGATAAATAGGTAATGCCTGCCGGTTACCGGCGCTCGGCTGCACTCGCTTGCGGCTCGTTCCGCCCGGCGCGAATATTTAGTCTTGAGGAGAGTGTTTTATGGCAACAAGCAAAACGACCACCCCGACTACAAAGGTAAAGAACGGATTACTTCCCACCCCGCCCATGCCCGATGGACTGCCCGGGGCGAACCTGACCGACAACGCCCGCCAGGTGTTGATGCGTCGCTACGTCCGCCGCGGCGATGACGGTAAGCCCGCCGAAACCGTGGAGGAGATGTTCTGGCGCGTGGCATACCACGTCGCAAAGGTCGAAGAGCAGTGGGATGCAGACGTACAGCAGCGCACCGTTGAGTATTATCATCTGCTCTCGAGCAAGAAGTTCTTCCCGAACTCGCCGACCTTTACCGGCGCCGGGACTCCGCTCGGGCAGCTGGCAGCCTGTTTCGTGCTGCCCATCACCGACGATATGGGGCGCGACTCAGCCGGCATCTTCCAGACACTTCGCGATGCAGCCCTCATCCAGCAGACAGGTGGAGGCAACGGGTTCTCATTCTCACGCTTGCGGCCGCAGGGCGCGTTGGTCCAGACTTCGGCGGGGCAGGCCACGGGACCGGTCGGCTTTTTACGGGTGTACGATCATGCCTTCGGTGAGATTGCACAGGGCGGTACACGCCGCGGCGCCAACATGGCGGTCCTGCGCGTGGATCATCCCGATGTGGAAGACTTTATCGTTTCCAAGACGAACGAGAATCAAATTACGAACTTCAACATTTCGGTGGGGATCACAGATGCGTTCATGCAGGCGGTGAAAGACGATGCAGAGTGGGAGCTGCGCTTCCCCGATATCCCGGAGATGAAAGAGCGCAAGTTTAGCGGTACGCTCGAGCAGGCAGAAAGAGAAGGCATACCCATTCGCGGCTACAAAAAGGTGAAAGCCCGCGACCTCTTTAATAAGATCGTTAAGCAGGCACATCATAATGGTGAGCCTGGCGTGTTGTTTTTAGATGCGGCGAACCGTGGAAATCCGGTTCCGCATTTATATCCCCTCGAAGCCACAAACCCGTGCGGCGAGCAGTGGTTAGGCCCTTACGAAAACTGCTGTCTTGGCTCCGTGAACCTCAACGAGCATTGCGGGCCCGATGGCACGGTGGACTGGGAGCTATTGCGCCAGAGCGTGATGCTCGCTACCCGCTTCCTCGATGACGTGGTCGAGGCGAATGCCTACGTCCCCGCGGTGCCGCAGCTGCAGGAAGCTGCCCACCGGGCACGGCGGATCGGCCTGGGAATCATGGGTCTCGCGGACTTGATGTACCATGTCGGCGTGCGCTATGGCTCGAAGGAGGGGCAGGAGTTCGGCGCGCAGGTGATGGAATTCGTCCGATTTCACGCCATGAAGACCAGCGTCGAGCTGGCGCAGGAGCGCGGACCCTTCCCCGCCATCGAAGGCTCGATCTACGATATGGATAACATGACCTGGACTGCGCCGCAGTCCTTGGTGGCGTCTGAGAACGACTGGGCCAGGCCCGAGGTCCGGTGGGACGCGATCGTGGACGGCATCAAGCAGCACGGCATCCGCAACGCTGCCCAGACGACCGTCGCGCCCACCGGCACCATTGCCACGGTTGCCGGCTGTGAAGGCTATGGCTGCGAGCCCGTCTTTGCGCTGGCGTACATTCGGCACGTCAACGACAACGGCAAGGACCTGCGGCTGACCTATGCCAGCCCGCGCTTCGACGAAGCGCTCAAGAAGCTCGGTCTCGGCGAGGAGAAGCGCCAGGAGATCGTCGAGCAGGTCATGCGCCAGGGCACCTGCCAGAACATCCAAGATATCCCACAGCCGGTGCGCGATACATTTGTCGTGTCGGGCGATATCACTGCGGAAGAGCACGTCCTCATGCAGGCCGCCCTGCAAGCCTTCGTGGACAACTCGCTCTCGAAGACTGTCAACTTCCCGGAGACTGCTACCGAAGAGGATGTCGCCAAAGCCTATATGCTCGCGTGGGAGCTCGGCTGCAAAGGAATCACTGTCTACGTGACCGGCTCGCGTGAAAAGGTTGTCCTCGAGACAAAAGCAACTGCAGAGAAGAAGGAGTTGCCCGTTGCGACTGCGCCTCAGGCAAAACCCGAGCTTGCCCCCACGTTCTCTGCAGACCCGAAGAAGCCGCGCCCGCGTGCTCTCACCGGGAAGACGTACAAGGTCGAGACCCCGGTTGGCAAGGCATTTGTCACGATTAATCAGAATGGAGGGGACGAGCCTTTCGAAGCCTTCATCAACACGGCGAAAGCTGGCTCGGAGACCGCCGCGGTCTCGGAGGCAATCGGTCGCCTGATCTCCTACATTTTACGCATGGCGTCGCCCACCAGACAAACGGACCGGCTGCGCGAAGTCGTTCGCCAGCTCATGGGCATCGGCGGCGGCCGTTCGATGGGATTGGGGCCCAACCGGGTCCGCTCCCTGCCTGATGGCATCGGGCAGGCGCTCGAGATGTATTTGAGAGAGAAGGCGGGCACCATACCCGATATGGAGGAGAAAGCAAACGGCAATGGCAACGGCACGCTTTCTGCGGGTCACAAAATCGAAGAGGAGTCAGAAGCCGCCTTCGATTACCAACCCATGAAGATTGGCGACCTGTGCCCTGAGTGCGGGGAAGCGGCGGTAGTGAACGAGGAGGGTTGCCGCAAGTGCTATGCCTGCGGGTATAGTGAGTGTTGATTGAAAGAATAAAGCGTTGTCCGGGCGGGGTGCGACCGGACTGCTGATCCATAACAAGACCCCAAGGCGAACGAGCCCTTGGGGTCTTTACACAACTTAAAAATGCCAGCGACTGGAATTGTTGTGTAAAATTAAACGACTTTTGAACTTGCTCAACTGGAATGAGACAATGACAACCCCAATTGCTCTACAACTGTACACGCTTCGCGATCAGCTGGCTCAAGATTTCGAAGGCACGGTTCGCAAGGTTTCGGACATGGGTTATACCGGTGTAGAAACCGCGAACATGTTTGGCGAGTCGCCCGCCTCGGCTGCCAGGTTGTTCACCGAACTTGGACTGACGGTGTGTGGCGCGCATAGTCCGCTGCCGCTCGGCGAACAAAAGCAGGAGGTACTCGATACGCTGGCTGCTCTTGACTGCAAGCGCTTGGTCGTCGCCTGGCAGCCGCCGGAAAAGTATAAATCCCTGGATGGAATCAAGAGTATCTGTGACACCCTCAACGAAGGCGCAGCGGTTGCCAGGGCGCATGGTCTTCAATTGGGGTATCACAACCATTGGTTTGAGTATGAGCCAGTAGAGAACCGGATTCCCGTCGACGTCATGCTCGAACACCTTGATCCTGATGTGTTCTTTGAGGTCGACGTGTACTGGGTGCAGACGGCAGGACAAAACCCCGTGGAAGTGGTCCGCCGCCTGGGCTCGCGTGCGCCTCTCCTGCATATCAAGGATGGCCCCTGCCAGATCGACGCGCCGATGACAGCCCTTGGAGAGGGGGTGGTGGATATTCCAGGTGTGGTGACGGCTGCAGAAGGATCGACCGAGTGGCTGGTCGTGGAGCTCGACCGCTGTGCTACCGATATGATAGAAGCCGTCCACAAAAGTTTTGAATACTTGATTCAAAAGGGGCTGGCGCGCGGCAACAACAGCTAAGATTTGGGATCCGTTTCGCAATCACCATGGCTCATCGTGACGATGCCATCTCCATTACCCATTGTATGGCGTCCATCACCGCCTCTGGCTGGTCCGTGGGGACCATATGCCCGCTGCGCTCTGCAATGATCTGAAGGCTATTCGAAGACAGGGTAGTCAGTTCTTTCTGTAGATCCTGCCACACTTGGTCGTAGGCTGCAGCCTCCACAGGTGCACCCGCACCAAAGTCGCATAGACCCAGCCCGGCCGTTACGACCCCCAGGGGAAGGTCGCCGAGCGGTGCCAGCTCACGGACCTGAGCGGCGCTGGCTTCGAAGTCCACGCCTTCCGGCAGTTCGCTGGGGTCTGCCGCAGCCAGCTCCGTCATACCGTTCCGGACGTCCCTGATGCACCTGCTCTCGTCCGGAGCTTCGGGAGGCAGGGCGGCTCGAAGAGCCGGACCCTGATCCGCGTGGGAGCTGTCCACCAGCACGATCCCGATCACCTCCCCGGGGTATTCATCGGCATACAGGCGAACCACGAACCCTCCCAGCGAGTGACCCACCAGCACATAGGGTCCCGGTACTTTCGCTTCCATAAGCAAGGCGTGCAAGTCCATCATCATATCTCGACCTGTACGTGGGATAGGAGCTGGATCACTTTTTCCCATCCCGGCTCGATCGTAGGCGCATACCCGCGTCGTTTTACTCATCTCGACGATCACCCTGCTCCAGTAACTATACTCGGCGCCCAGACCGGATTCCAACAGGATGGTTGGAGAACCTGTCCCCGCACAGAGGATAAAGAGGCTCCGCCCGCCGATATCAAATTTGCCGACAATTTGTTCGGGTGTCGGGGATACGGGCAAGGTCATGAAGGTAGGCGACGGAAGCAGCTCGACAGTCGGCGTGTTTGTGAGGAGAGGCGCGGCGGCGGGCAGAGATTGCGTTACAGATGAACACGCAATGAGCAGCATAAGTGAAACTGACAGGGTCAGGGACTTGCAAGCACTCATCAATAATTTCATGTTGCCCTCCTGGACGAAGATAGATTTCCATCACTTTTAATGTTTCTTCGATGGATGCTCCAACGGATTACACGTACAGCTTTCCTGCGCATGGATATGGGGACGGTACCCTGCAACTACAGTTTACTGTATTTCCTCTGCTGTCTCTGTGTCTTAATCACGCCCGATGGATGCCCATAACAGGGTTATTCCTTCCTCGTCGTGTTTAATGAAGGCTGTTTTCGACGAGTCGAGAGGAACTTAATGATCCAAAATAATCAAAAAGCATCTTTCAAATCCAACCCGGCACTCGACGAGCTGGCGCCGTTGATCGGGGCCTGGAACATAGACATTACGTCCATGTCCTTTAACCCGGATCCGGCTGCCGTCGTAAAGGGGCGGAGCACATTCGAATGGCTGGAGGGAGGAGCTTTCCTCATGCAACATTCGGAGATCTCCGCCAGTGACTTTCCGCGCAGTACGGCGGTCATCGGCGCAGACGATGAGGCAGGGATCTATCGCATGCTTTACTATGATTCGCGCGGTGTTACTCGAATCTACCGGATGACGTTCAGCGGCGGGATCTGGACGTTGTGGCGAGATTTCCCGGGTTTTCATCAGCGTTTCCACGGCACATTTGGCGAAGAAGGCAAGATCATCACCGCTTACTGGGAGAAGTCCGGTGACGGCTCGAACTGGGAAAAAGATTTTGATCTCACCTATACAAAGGTTCGCTAATCCAACAGACGTCGGCAGCGACTCCACCGGAATGACGCTCTCGGCTTCCGAAGTTTTAGGAGCCTATAAGTGACGATTTGCAGGCGAAAAGGGTGACAGATATAAGATGAAAGAACGGTGATTTGTCTATATAATCCGGATCACTTCATATTTCTCCCATCTCTGGGTCCAGATGATTGCCGTTTTGTCTTTTTGGGGAAATGGCAGAGAGGAAAGAGTTCCTACCACAACAGCAACATACACGCTTCCTTTCATAAAATTTGTGGGAGCAATGAACCAAAGGCTATGATTTGGCCGCTTGTCCTTTCTTGTGACGAAGATGGGGATAAACCTTTGGGGAGCTAGCAGCGAAACCGACCACGGCGCATCGATGCCAGGGTTATCCTGGTGGCATTTCAAATTCAACTATTCTGCTTGCTTATCAAAGGAGTCTATCAATGAACCGAAAATCGCAGATGCTACTTGTTGCTGTTCTGATTGCGACCCTGTTGCTGCAGCCCTTTGGGCTCCAGGTCGCTTCCGCAGCGGAACCCTTTGTGATCGACGATTTCTCGCAATCCCTGGGCAATTACGTGGATCCACTTGAGAACAATGATATTGTGTGCATCAGTGCCTGGCCTAGTGACGATCCAGATTTCCCCTACTGTCAAAGCAGTGAATCTGATTTTGAGGAAAATACCATCCCGGTCGGGTATCGCAAGGTCAGCCTGTCGGCTCCACAGGGCCTTACCGACGATGAGATATGGTTTTCGCGGTGGGATGGCCGTGTCACACTGAGCACATCCGGCACGGATACCGGGGTCCTCGACTTGCAGTACGGGAGCCCCCAGCAGCCTCTCAATCTGAACCTGGCTTCAAAGGGGAGCCAGTTCGGGATCGAGATCTGGACCTATGACCTGGATATCTCCCTGCCCATCACTGTGCGCGTTACAGACGGGAACGGCGTAGGCGTTTCAGCCGGGACGAACTTTTCCGCTGTCGGGACCTACTCCATTCCTTTCTCTGCGTTTGCCGGTGTGAACTTTGCCGATATCGATCAGATCGTGCTGACCTACACCGACGGGGTTGTTTTTGGGGCGGACTTTGGTTTCGACAATTTCCTGGTAAGCGGAGAGCCTCTCCAGGTCT
>DATHTH010000395.1:0-3644 GCA_035463495.1 Anaerolineales bacterium
TACGTTCAAGGATGATATCGACCCGACCTGGTCCCCGGATGGGTCGATGATCGCCTTCGCCTCGAACCGTTCCGGGTCGCGGCAGCTGTTCGTCGCCAATGCAAATGGCAGAAACGTGGAACAGGTCACCGACCTGGACAATATGGGCGGGCGCAGCACCTGGTCAGCCGATGGCACGCAGCTGGCTTTTTATCGCGGGCCGTCGGGCGACCGGAACATCTGGGTGATCAACATCGACGGCTCGGGCCTGGACCGGCTCACCAATGGCGGCGACAACCTCGGTCCTAGCTGGTCGCCGGATGGGGAGTGGATCGCTTTCACATCGTTCCGTGATGGCAACAATGAGATCTACATGGTGCGTCCCAACGGAAGACGAGAGACGCGGTTGACAAACAATCCGGTTTCGGATTGGCAGCCGAGGTGGGGGCGGTAGAGAGAGCAGAGAATAGAGAATTCGGGAAGCCGATTAATTGCCGCGAAGCGTTAAGGCGATAGATTCGAAATTCTCCAGATTACCAAATGCGCTGACGTAGATTACGTTCCCGTTCAGGACAGTGATCAAGGTGCGGGTCAGCCCGGCAAAGCCTTCTACATCCAGAATAACAGCCGGCAAGCCGCCTGCCAGGATCACATCCTCTCGCCCCAGGATAGGGCTGCCGCTTTCGTTTTCCGCCTGTTGCGCAACCGCCTCTTCCAATGTCATCGCCTGCTTCGTGACGGCTACATCGATCTTAGTAGCGCCCTCAGGCATCGTGTTGAGATCCTTGCCACCTGGCGTGGGCGGATTGTTGATATCCCAGGAGGCGATACTGATCGCGTAGGCAAAGCTCTCCTCCGCATTGGCAAGTGCTGTGTCATCCACGAACCAGCCCGCGGGGTAATCCAATGAGAATCCTGCCAGATCATCGGTATAGGTTGCCATCTCTTGTGTTGTTCCTGTTGTGGGTGAGGGTTCTGGCTCTGTCGCGGCAACGGGCTGGGTGGGTTCCGCCGTAGGTGCAATCGCTTCGGTGGGGATGATGGTCTCGATGGGCTGAGGTGTGCGGGGGGCAGCGCAGGCGCTGAGGAGTACGGCAAAGGTGATGAACGGGAGAATTGTGGATTTCATCGTCTTTTCCTTTCGGTGAGAGTCACATCCACGACGGCGAGCGATTGTGGAAAGTTCCACTCGCACCCAGGCTCCCGCCGCCCGGAGCATATGAAATAAACCAGTGCCGGAGACGGCGCTGTGAGCTTAATGGAAACAGCTTATTCCTTAGGCGCCTTGGTAACTTCCCAGACACAAGCCTGCGCACCCTGGGCGCGGCACTCCACTTCTTCCACGTCGAACTCTCTTCCACTCAACCAGAACAGCCCTTCTTTGAGCGTGCCGATCCGTCCCCAGCACATGGGCACGTCTGCGGCTTTCCCCGCGCAGAGCGGACACTCCACGGAGATAAATGCCCATTTGTCCCCGCGGTCTTCCACGCGGAAGTGCAGCTCCTGGCCGTTCTCGGCGTACAGTTTGTTATAACCGTTCGCCATGCTGTCGAGCACCAGTTTGACCTGCATCCCGGAAGGCATCAGCTTTGCGGCGGTTTTCGCAGCCGCGTTGTAAATACTGCCTTGCTTCTCGATCGCATATCTCGATGTCAATCGGCCGCATCGGATCACCATGCTTTTCCCAGCGCGCCCGAAAAAGGTCAGCAGACCGGCGCAAAGCTCGGCATAATCGCCCAGGGTGATATTCCCACTGATCTTGAGCAGCTCCGGCGGATAGTTGTCGACGAAGCGCTCCAGTCCGCGGTCGCGGAGGAGGACAGTCAGGCCCTGCTTGCCGACTACTTCTTCTGCAGCGAGTAATGCCCAGCGCATATAAGCATCCACCAGGTACAGACTGGCGACCGGATCGCCCGGGGTCTTATCTTTGATTTGCATGAATCTCCTCCTTAGTAGTTATGGAACCGACAGGTTCCCGCGAGACTCAACCTACCATGAATGCAGGCCCATGCACGCGACTCAGTTACCACGTCCCGAAGAATACCTGTCTAGTCTTATCATTACTCACTTGCGCTCTTTCTCACGGTCCTCCCATCACCACTGTCCAATACCCTCCATAGGCGCTGAATTTAGAGAATACATACCCTACACCGATCTCTGTCGCCCGGGAATTGAGTACGGCGCTCCAGTCATTTCTCTCAATGCGCCACTGGTTCATCGCATCCTGTGGCAGGCCGATGGCGAGGATTTCCAGGTAATATGGATTGGTATATCCACTGTCCGTAACACGGTTGCCAGTCCAGGAGCCATCGGAGCCGCTGTGTTTCATGAAGTTGTTGCATGCCATGTCCAGGCTGTGACGGCGGGCGGCTTCGGTCAAATCTGGGTTGACTGTCAGGGTAGAGCGACCCACCTCGGCGCGCGCCTGGTTGATGAGTCCGATCAGGGCCTCGACGTATTCCGGGTTCTCTGTGTAGGTGCAGCTGCCGATGGTCTGCTCCGAAGCAGATGGTATCTCGTCGCCGACGACGATCTTGACCCAGAATGTCGGCTCGGTTCCCAGCGTGACGACTTCACCCTCCGCATTCCGTAATTCAAAATTGCCTGTATACGCCCCATCCTCTTCCGGCGCAACAAGATCAATCGAAACTTCTACTGTGGAACTGAATTCCGTCTCCGGCACGGGAACGGAGTCAGGTGCATCCATTTGATCACCTGAGACAAAGGCAATGGTGTAATCTGTCCATGTACAGGAACCTGTATTCTGCAGCTTCCATGTCTTGGTGAACTCCTCGCCCGCTTCGAGGCGCGTGTTATCCGGATAGGTCACGTCTTCGACGAAGATCGCGCTATCCCGGCAAGTAGGGGTTGGCGTGGGATCTTCCGGGTTCAATGTCGGTGAAGCAGTCGGTGGGATCTGGGTTGGCACCGTCAATCCGGGCCGCGTGGGCGGCAGGGTCGAGGTGACGAAGACGACCGGCGCCTCGGTCGGCGTTTCTGCAGCCACCTGTGCGCAGGCCGCGAGCAGTAAGAAGAGAAATAGGGTCAGTGATATGTTTCGAATATGGATCATATGATTCTATTACGGGGCGGCAAAGACAACCGTGTAGTAGCCTCCCGCCGCGGTGCCCGGGACGTAGGCATAACCGACTCCCATCTCTGTGACGGTGGACCGCAAGACCTCGTCCCGGTGGATCTGGTCGTTCATCCACCAGTTGAAGGCAGTTTGTGGATAGCCGCTGCCATAGATGATCTCGGCAGAACGCGAGGCAGCATACCCCGCCGCAGCGACCCGTTGACTCGGAGAGGAACCGTCGGAGCCGCTATGACTGATGAGACCGTGACAAGCCATATCGATGCTGTGGCCCTGAGCGGCCGCGGTCAGCAGGGGATTGACTGCCAGTGGAGCTAATCCAGCCTGGGCGCGAGCGCCATTGATCAAGTTGGCGATCTCGGTCTGGTAGGATGAGCTGGTGGAATAGCTGCAACTGGGGGGACCGGATACTTTCACTGTCGGTACGCCGCTGATAGGGGTGATGGCGATGGTGGGCGCGGCTACGGGGGCCGCCGCGACATTCCCGATCAGGATCTTGACCCAGAAGGTCTGCTCGATCCCGATTGCCATAGGCTGACCACTAGGATTCCGCAATTCATAGAAACCTGTA
>DATHTH010000396.1:0-11182 GCA_035463495.1 Anaerolineales bacterium
TTTCGGATGTGATGACCAGGCAGATGGTGCTGATCAAACCGGAAACCACGTTGGACGAGTGCGTCGAATTGATGGGCAAATATCACGTGCGCCATCTACCAATTGTTGCAAAAGAGCGTGTCGTCGGCATTGTCTCTATCCGCCGGCTGGCTGAGTCACTGCTCCAGGAAAAACAGGGAACAATTGTAGAGCTGGAAAACTACATCCTCGGAACCGGTTACGGCGAGTAGCTTCTCAGGACATAACATAATCTCAAATCTCAAAATCTAAAACCGAGAGACCAGATACAGGAGACCTCGGCGGCTCTCATATCTGGGCTGTTTTTATCAGTACTATCGCAGGTAAATGACTTGAAAAAAATATTGATACTTGGCTATGGAAACCCCGATCGTGAAGATGATGGTGTTGCTTGGCATATTCTTCGGGCACTGACAATCAAACTTGGACTGGTTCCCCCCGAATCTTACGAAGATGAGTTCCCAGAATCTGAGCTGATTGACTTTGCTTTCCATCTACAATTAGCGCCGGAGATGGCAGAAGACATCGCAGACTATACGTATGTCTGTTTTATCGATGCTCACACGGGCAATATTCCCGAGCCGGTGCGCCTGATTGCGGTCGAAAGTGAGTTTCAGCACTCACCATTCACGCATCACCTGACCCCCCAATCCCTGGTGTCCATGTGCGAAACTATCTACGGAAGAAGGCCCGTTGCTGCTTTACTTTCCGTTCTCGGTCATCGCTTTTTGTTTACGCGAAAGCTCTCGAAGGAGACTGCCGAGCTTGTCCCGCAGGCTGTCGCGCTACTCTGGGAATGGTTGCATGCACACAGGATTTCGAATTAAATCCAAATTCGTCCCTTATTTTTGCTATACTGCTACCAATATCCATGTTTGGGAGGGCAGGAATACTACTCTCCTTGCGACCTATCAAAGGAGGTACAGCAACATGGCTACGGTAAACGATCTACTCGGTGCAAAAACAGACGCCAGCCGCTATGCAGTCAAAGCGACTGAAACGGTATACAGAGCTATCCGCTTAATGGCAGACAGACGGATTGGTGCGATCCTGGTGGTGGAACAAGGCTTGGTCATCGGTATCTTCACCGAGCGGGACTATATCATGCGAGTCGAGGTCGAAGGCCGTGCCGCGAAGGAGACTCTTCTACGAGAAGTCATGACAGATCAAATGTACACCGTTACGACCAGCACCTCCATAGAACATTGCCTGGCACTAATGACACGATACCGCTTCCGCCATTTACCTGTTGTAGAGGAAGGCAAGCTTCTGGGCATTGTCTCCATGCGGGATGCAGTTGCCGCCGTTCTGGAGACACAACGAGCTGAGATCCAAGATCTCGAGAATTACACCCTTGCCTCCGGTTTTCAGGGGTGAAGCTTCTTTACTTTATTGAAGTAGCATAGAATCATGCATGAATTATCAGTAACTGAGTCGTTGTTGACAATTGCCGTGAAACACGCCGAAAAGGCAAATGCCCGGCGCGTGACGGATCTACACATTGTCATCGGCGATCTTGCAAGCATGGTCGATGAATCGATCCAGTTCTACTGGGACATCATCGCCCGAGAGACCATGGCTGAAGGCGCGACCTTGCATTTCCGCCGGGTGCCTGCCGAATTACAGTGCAATACGTGCGGCGAGAAATATCGCCCCACCGACAAAGAACTGATCTGTCCCAACTGTGGCGGGGTTGGCGCAAGGATCATCGCAGGCGAAGAATTCGCGCTCGAATCTATCGATGTGGAGTAAATAGGTACTCACATCGTCCCCACGATTTCGATAGAGAGACTTCGCCGAGCAGATCAAACTTTCGGAACGTTTGACAACTTTTACCTGTAAGGAGTCCGCATGCCTCAGAACATCCCGGTGGTCGAAAACATCCTCAATGCCAACGACCGAATTGCACAAGAAAACTATAACCGCCTGGAACGCGCGGGCGTTTTCTCCATTAACATCCTTGCTTCGCCCGGCGCAGGAAAGACATCGCTGATCGAGCAGACCCTGCCACGGCTGAAAGACAAATTGCGCGTCGCCGCCGTCGACGGCGATATCGCGACGTCGATCGACTCGGACAGGGCAGCTGCTGCCGGCGCCCTTGCCGCCATTCAGATCAACACAGGGGGAGATTGCCATCTGGATGCCGTCATGCTACACGGCGCGCTGGAAAAACTTGAGCTCCCTCAATTCGATCTGCTCATCGTGGAAAATGTAGGCAACCTGGTCTGCCCTGCCAACTTTAAGCTGGGTACGCATAAGACTGTGCTGGTCGCCTCGGTTCCGGAAGGGGACGATAAGCCGTATAAATATCCGGGAACCTATCGTGGCGTGGATGTGCTTATCATCAACAAGATCGATTTGCTTCCTTATGTTAAGTTCGACATGGACTATTTTGAGCGCGGAGTGCAGGTCCTTAATCCGGGTGTGAAAACCTTCCGCACATCCTGCACAACGGGTGAGGGAGTAGACGCCTGGGTCAGCTGGCTGATCGAAAACGCACAGCAGTAATGCAGGGGCTGCGCGTTCATATTACAGGGATCGTGCAGGGGGTTGGCTTCCGTCCCTTTGTGTACACTCTGGCGAGGCGTCATCATCTGAAGGGCTGGGTGAAGAACACGTCGGCAGGAGTGGAGATCGAAGTAGATGGCGACCGTGAGGCTCTGGATTTGTTTCTGCGCCACTTGCGCGATGAAGCTCCGCCTCTTTCCCGAATAGACCAGATTTCCGCTTCGTTCCAATCCGCAAACGGGTTCCGCTCTCTGGATATCCTCCACTCGGAAGCTATAGAAGGAGCCTTCCAGCCGATTTCGCCGGATGTTGCCACCTGCACGGATTGTCTGCGAGAGCTCTTCGACCCCCACGACCGCCGCTACCGCTATCCCTTCATAAACTGTACCCACTGCGGACCGCGCTTTACGATCATCAAGGATATCCCCTATGATCGCCCGAAGACAACCATGGCGGCATTCCCGATGTGTCCGGATTGCGAGCGCGAATACAACGATCCCGCAGACCGGCGCTTCCACGCCCAACCGGTGGCGTGCCCCGTATGTGGACCTGAGGTCACGTTTGAGCGCTTAAAGGTCGGAAAGCTGGCGGCGTCCAGCGATGCAGTGACAGAAGCGTGCGATGCGCTGGCAAATGGGGAGATCGTTGCTATCAAGGGTCTGGGTGGCTTTCATCTTGCCTGCGATGCAACCAATGCTGCGGCAGTCAAGGAGCTGCGGGATCGCAAACTACGCGTGGATAAACCGTTCGCGGTCATGATGCGGGACTTCGCAACGGTGGAATCACATTGCTTGGTGAGCGTTGTCGAACAGAGCCTGCTTTTCTCCGCGGCACACCCGATTGTCTTGTTGAAACGAAAACCTGAGTCAAATATCGTGCAGGAGGTGGCACCAAAGCAGGATTGGATCGGTGTAATGCTTCCCTATACACCGCTCCATTACCTGTTGTTTGCCGATAACAATGTGCGATTCACCGCTCTCGTCATGACCAGTGGAAATCTCTCTGAGGAGCCGATCGCCACAGGCAACGACGAAGCCCGTCAAAGGCTAGCCACATTAGCAGATGCATTCCTCGTGCACAACCGGGATATTCATATCCGCTGTGATGATTCGGTAGTGCGTGTGTTCGACGATAGACCATCGACGTCGGACGATGTAGCGCGGTCCATGGTCGATGATGCATGGTCCATTTACCCCATCCGCCGTTCGCGCGGCTACGCCCCTTTCCCGGTGAAACTTCCATTTGATGCGCCGCAGATCCTGGCAGCTGGCTCGGAACTTAAAAACACATTCTGCATCACCAATAAAAATTACGCTTTTCTCAGCCATCATATTGGAGACATGGAAAACTATGAAACTCTCCAATCATTTATACAGGGTGTAGAACATTTCGAGACGTTATTCCGCGTCCAGCCTGAAGCGATCGCCTATGATCTGCATCCGAACTATCTGGCTACGCGCTATGCCCTGGAGCGCGCAGAACGGGAGAACCTCGCCGCGATCGGTATCCAACATCATCATGCTCACATCGCGGCGTGTATGGCAGAGCATGGACTGGATGGCACACCGCCCGTCATTGGCATTGCGTTCGACGGCACCGGCTACGGGGAAGACGGCGCGATCTGGGGCGGCGAGATATTGATTGCAGAGTACCGGTCTTATCAGAGAAGGTTTCATCTCGAGTATTTCCATCTGCCTGGCGGCGATGCAGCCATAAGAAAACCGGCGCGGACAGCACTGGCTTTGCTCTGGTCGCTGGGACTGGATTGGCACGAAGAACTGAGGCCGGTTGCTGACCTCTCTGCAGAAGAGCAAGTCATCCTCCGTACTCAATTAGGAAAGAAAATCAATACCCACCTCACATCGTCTGTGGGGCGGCTGTTCGATGCGGCGGCGGCGCTGGCGGGAGTACGGCAGGTAGTCAACTATGAAGGACAGGCAGCAATCGAGCTCGAGGCATTGGCGGATCCGGCGGAGGCCGGGGAGTACTTATTCGAGCTGGATCAGGACCAGATCCGGGTGCGTGCGGCTTTTGAGACTTTGATCCACGACGTGATGATAGGGATTCAGCCGTCCCAAATCTCCGCCCGCTTCCACAATGGCCTGGCATCCTGCGTACTGGAGATCTGTTCCCGAATCAGGTTCGAAACGGGGATCAACCAGGTCGCTCTCTCAGGCGGGGTCTGGCAGAATATCACCCTAATCGGACGAACTTTGTCACTTTTGGAGAAGGGTGGTTTCAGGGTATACCTGCATCGAGAGGTTCCGACCAATGACGGCGGCCTTTCGCTTGGACAGGCCGTGATCGCGGCGGCAAGAATGCGAGGCTAGAATGTGTCTGGGTGTACCGGGAAGAATCGTGGGAAAATACGAAAAGGGGGGCTTGCAGATGGCAAGAGTGGATTTTGGCGGGGTATTCAGGGAGGCTTGTCTGACGTATGTGCCCGAAGCGCAGGTCGGCGAATATTGCATCATCCACGTTGGGTTTGCCATCAGCGTCTTGAGTGAGTCAGAGGCGATGGAAACTCTGGACTTGCTGAGACAAATCGGCAGTCTCGAGGAAGAGATCGGGACAGGTTGACGCCATTATGAAATACGTTGATGAATACCGCAGTGCCCCGCTCGTCAAAGGCGTGATCGAAGAGATCCGCCGTACCGTCACGCGCCCGTGGACGTTGATGGAAATCTGCGGCGGGCAGACTCATGCAATTGTGCGCCATGGCATCGACCAGCTGCTTCCGCCTGAGATCGAGCTGGTCCACGGTCCAGGCTGTCCCGTATGTGTAACACCGCTGGAGCTGATCGATAAAGCCCTCGAGATTGCCTCACAGCCGAATGTGATTTTCTGCTCCTATGGTGACATGCTGCGCGTGCCTGGCTCGGGTCGTGACCTATTCTCCGTCAAAGCACAGGGCGGCGATGTGCGCGTTGTCTATTCGCCGCTGGATGCCGTTGCCCTGGCGGAGAAAAATGCCGAGAAACAGGTCGTCTTCTTCGCCATTGGTTTCGAGACCACTGCCCCACCCAATGTAATGAGCGTCCTTCAGGCGCAGCGACTGGGACTGAAAAATTATTCAATCCTGGTTTCACACGTACGTGTGCCACCTGCAATCAAAGCGATTCTGAGCTCGCCTGAGAACCGCGTGCAGGCGTTTTTGCTAGCGGGGCATGTCAGCGCCGTTATGGGCTATCATGAATATCCCGCCCTCCTGGATGAATTCCGGATCCCTATGGTAGTGACAGGGTTCGAGCCGCTGGATATCGTACAGGGCATACTCAAAGCTGTTCAGCTGCTCGAATCAGGCAAAGTCGAGATTGCCAATGCCTATGCCCGCGCCGTCACGTTCGAAGGTCTGCGGCCGGCACAGGACACGATCCACAAGGTTTTCACGGAATGCGATCGCAAGTGGCGCGGGATTGGCACGATCCCCATGAGCGGCTGGTGTCTGCGCCCCGAATTTGACATGTTCGATGCCGAAAAGCGATTTGACGTGGGGGCCATCAACACCAAAGAGTCCCCCCTTTGCATCGCAGGCCAGATCTTGCAGGGACTCAAGAAGCCGCACGATTGTCCCGCCTTCGGCAAGGAATGCCGGATGGAAGCCCCGCTGGGCGCAACCATGGTTTCCTCGGAAGGCGCCTGCGCAGCGTATTACAGGTACGGAAGGATTAGTGAAGAGAGCAATAGAGAACAGATCCTGAGTCAATGAGAATCCGGTTCTCTACTCTCTAGTCTCTGTTTCCTCCATCGAGGTCTAATGATCAAGCAACCAGTCAATATCGAGGGTGCCGTCTGTGCACCGCCATTGACCCACAACGAGCAAATCGTAATGGGGCACGGCGCGGGCGGGCGGATGAGTCACCAGCTTATTCAGAAAGCCTTTGTATCTGCATTTGACAACACGGCTTTGCGGGCAGGCGACGACGCGGCACGACTCGAATCTGACCTTCATCGAACCCTGGCGATCAGTACAGATTCTCATGTGGTCTTTCCGCTCTTCTTCCCCGGTGGAGATATTGGCCGGCTGGCTGTGTGCGGCACGGTCAACGATGTCGCCATGCTGGGAGCGGATCCGCTTTACCTGACAGCCGGCTTCATCCTGGAAGAAGGCCTGCCTATGGAGACCCTCCAGCGCGTGATCGCTTCAATGAAAGCAGCCGCCGAGGAAGCGGGCGTGCAGATTGTCGCCGGTGACACCAAGGTTGTGCAGAAAGGTAAGGCGGACGGGCTGTATATCACAACCTCGGGCATCGGCGTGATACGTCCCAATCTAAGAATCGGAGGGGCGCAGGCGAAAGTAGGAGACCTGATCATCCTTTCCGGTACTATCGGCGATCACGGCATTGCGGTACTGGACGCGCGCGGCGAGCTGGGCTTCCAGTCGACAGTGCAGAGCGACGTCGCCCCGCTCAATCATTTGATTGCCGCAACGCTGGATGTCAGCAGCCAGGTTCACGTTTTTCGCGATCCCACCCGCGGAGGGCTTGCGACCACGCTGAATGAAATCGCCAGTCAATCGAATGTGGGCGTGCTCCTGCACGAAGAAAAGATCCCGGTCCGCCCCGAAGTTATGGCAGCCTGCGAAATGCTCGGGTTCGATCCGCTATACATTGCCAATGAAGGCAAACTGGTAGCCGTCGTTGCACGAGAGGATGCGGCAGCGGTGCTTGAGGCGATGCGCACCACGCGTTATGGCGAGGCAGCGGTCATGATCGGCGAAGTCACCGCGGCGCCTGAGGGACGGGTCCTGCTCCGTACAAGCCTCGGGACCACGCGCATTGTGGATATGCTGGCAGGGGAAATGCTGCCGCGGATTTGCTAGTCCTCTCCGGGTGATTTTTGGAAGCGGGCAAAGGCAGCCTTTGCCCGCTCTTTCTTTGATAGAATGCCTGTATGAATCAGAAACACCTCGCAACCACTGCATACTACCTTGCATTTGTCCTGCTCGGCCTGACCATTGCGGCTGAGGGACCGACTCTGCTCAAGCTCGCCGAGCATACCTCCAGCGCCCTGGATGAGATCAGCTCGATTTTCCTGTTTGGCTCGCTGGGCTACCTGATCGGCTCGTACATCGGCGGGCGGATCTATGACCGGGTCCCTGGGCATCGCTTTATGGCGGGGGTCCTGATCTTTCTTGGATTCATGATCGCGCTCGTGCCTCTTGCCACGTCCAGATGGGTGCTTTTCACCATTATCCTTATTCTGGGGCTCTCCAAGGGGGCCCTGGACGTGGGATGTAACACCCTGCTGCTCTGGGTACACAACGAAACGGTCGGTCCATTCATGAATGGCTTGCATGCCTTCTTCGGCGTGGGAGCGTTCATTGCGCCGCTCATCGTTGCACAGGTTCTCACCCTCACGGGCGATATCCACTGGGTGTACTGGTTCTTTGCCGTGATTTCACTTCCATTGGGGCTATGGATCTGGACACTCCCGAGCCCCGTCGCACGCCCGGTTCCTACCCATCACGAGGGTTCTGCGTTTCCGATACTCCCCGTGCTGACAATGGTCTTATGCTTTGTTCTGTATGTGGGCGGTGAAGCAGGCTACGGCGCCTGGATTTATACGTATGCCTTTACATTGAATTTTGGAACAGAGGTGACCGCCGCGTACCTGACGTCTGCGTTCTGGGGATCGTTCACGGTCGGGCGTCTGCTCGGAATCTGGGTTTCGACACGCGCCAGACCGATGACCATCCTCTTGCTCGACCTGGCTGGCTGTCTAGCCAGCGTGGCTTTGATCATGCTCTTCCCAGCATCCGCCACGATTCTCTGGGTGGGCACAGTTCTGTTTGGAATCTCACAGGCATCGATCTTCCCGACTTTTCTGACCCTGGCAGAAGAACGGATGCATGTCACCGGAACGATCGCGGGCCTGTTCCTTGTCGGTGCGGGCGTGGGCGGCATGATCCTGCCGTGGCTAATCGGGCAGACCTTCGTGCGGGCTGGGGCATGGGCGATGATGGCAATGATTTTTATCGGGGTCGTGCTCAATTTAGTTACGCTATTGATCTTTACAAGGATATCAGCGAAACCTGCAGCGCTCATGCAACCGACCATTGCTTCAGATTGAGCACGGAATAACAGACTCATAATCCAGCCCGAATTCCCTGCTTTGCTTTGGTACAATCCTGTCTATGTACGTCCCGCCATCACGCCTGACAACCTGCCTTGTCCTCCTAGCGTTCTTGATTTCCTCCTGCAATACCAGCAGCCAGGAAGCTGCCTATCCAACCTATGATCCTTTTGCCCCGGTTGGCGGTTCAGGCACGCAGATGGCGCCTATCTCTGTCGGCGAGTCGTTTCAAGCTTCCGATCCATCCGGACCCACGCCCACGCGCGCGCCGGTTTCTGTATCGGTCCCCACGCGCAATGCTAACGGGACAAATACCACACCGACCCCCGATTTTCCACACCCGCTCCCTACCCATCGCAATGTGCTTGACGACTACACCGTCCTGCCCGGGGATACACTGGGAACGATTGCCAGTGCATACGGCATCTCGCTCAACGCTTTGATGGAAGCCAACGGACTCAACGAATCAAGCCTGCTGACGGTCGGCATGGTACTGGAAATCCCGCCGATCGAGACAGATCCCAATCCGGGCTCATCCCTCAAGTTGATCCCTGACTCCGAGCTGGTCTACGGACCAGCCAGCATTGATTTCGATGTGGAAGCGTTCGTGCAGGCTCAGGGTGGATACCTTGCCAGCTACGCCCAGGATGTCAACGGTGAGTATCTCACAGGAACACAAATCCTCGAGCGGGTTGCGCAGAGTTATTCCGTGAGTCCACGTTTGCTTCTGGCTCTGCTTGAGTATCGCGGTGGCTGGGTAAAAAATCCCACGCCCCAGAACGTAGATTATCCCCTCGGCTATGCCGAAGCCTATTATGCGGGGCTGTACCGGCAGCTTACCTGGACGGCGAATAATCTGAACCGTGGGTATTACCTGTGGAAAGCCAACGCTATCTCCACCCTGCCATTAAGTGATGGCACATACGTTCCTCTCAATGCGACCATCAATGCCGGGACAGCCGGCGTTCAATATTTCCTTTCGCTGTTCAACAGCCGTCCATTCTGGGATTATGACGTTGGCGAGCTGGGGCTCTTCCAGACCTATAACGAGCTTTTTGGCTATCCATTCGACCGCGCCCTCGATGTTCTGATTCCACCGAACCTGACCCAGCCTCCCATGCAATTGCCCTTTGAGCCCGGGGCTGTCTGGTCCTATACAGGAGGTCCACACGGTGGCTGGGACTCCGGCTCCGGGTGGGCAGCTCTGGATTTCGCGCCGCCGGGCGAGGAGCTTGGCTGCTTCTCGAGCGATGCCTGGGTCGTGGCGGTCGCAAATGGCTGGATCGTACGAGCCGGAGATGGCGCGGTAGTGCAGGACCTGGACAACGACGGCTACGAGCAAACGGGTTGGAACGTGCTGTATATGCACATCGAGACGCGCGATCGAGTGCCCGCCAATACGTATGTCTTTGCGGGTGAGCCGATCGGGCATGCCTCCTGCGAAGGCGGATTCTCCAACGGTACCCATATCCATCTGGCGCGCAAATATAACGGTGAGTGGATCTCCGCGGATGGCGATCTGCCGTTCAACCTGGAAGGCTGGATTTCCAGCGGGACCGGCTACGAATATGACGGCTACCTGACGCGCGGCGATATCGTCCTCGAAGCCCTGGAAGGCCGGTTCGAAGGTCTGAACCAGATTTCAAGATGAAAGTTGTGGCAATGAGACGCAGTATGAGCGCGCAAACTGGTAACGGTATAATTTCCGGCAGCGGATTAACTTCGTGAAACGACTGAGCAGTGTCCTTATCATAGCCTCATTCCTGCTGGCCGCGTGCGGCGGAAATGCCTCTCTGTGGGGGCAATATTCGACGCCGACGCCGCAGGGCGGCATCCCCCCGACATCGTCACCGGCGTCTACAGCGACGATCCTCGCGCTTACCAATACGCCGGATGTGTTTCCTACTCAACCAGCAAGCACGGTGACTCCGTTCCCCACCCCGACCCTCGACGCTGCATTTGTGACGCAAGAAGCGGTCGCGCTTGTCGAGGACACCCCTGTGCCCACAGCCGCGCCCCTTCTATATTACGCCCAGAGCGGGGATTGGCTCCCGGCTGTCGCCATCCGCTTCGGCGTGGATGTGAACACGATCACCTCTCCAAAGATCCTGCCCGCAGACGGTTTGCTCGACCCCGGCACCCTGCTCATCATCCCGGACACACTCGACCGCTCACTCTCCTTCACCCCATCGGTCCAACTGATCCCGGATAATGAGCTGATCTATTCCGCCACGGCAGTTGATTTTGATATCACCACGTATGTGAGAGATGCAGGCGGGCATCTCTCCGCTTATCGTGAGTATCTGGGTAGCACGGGCTGGACATCCGGCGCGCGCGAGATCGAGCGCCTTGCCTACGAAAACTCAATCAACCCGCGGCTTCTGCTTGCCATTCTTGATTACGAGGCGCGCTGGGTACGAGGCACCCCGGAAAATGAATTACGGTCCAATTATCCGCTCGGTTATGAAGGCTACCGTTATA
Organism: Anaerolineales bacterium; assembly: GCA_035463495.1. GTDB lineage: Bacteria > Chloroflexota > Anaerolineae > Anaerolineales > Villigracilaceae > Defluviilinea. The sequence continues at coordinate 11,083 of DATHTH010000396.1, forward strand.
AGGGTCTGTTCCTGCAAATGGGCTGGGGGATCAGCCAGCTTTCGACCGGTTACTACAATTGGCGCGCAGGAAAGCTCACCGAACTGACCTTTTTGGATGG
>DATHTH010000397.1:0-4513 GCA_035463495.1 Anaerolineales bacterium
CAAACTGGAAGGTGCTGTATCCGGGCTCGTGAGTATAATGAATCCGATGAAAGCGATCGGACGCCCCATTGCGCTCATTATGATTCTGTCACTCCTTCTCGCGCCTTTGCAAACAGCCGGCGCTCAATCCACAGACTCGCAGTTTTTCCCTGAAACCGGCCATAGCGTACGGGGAGAATTCCTGCGCTTTTATAAACGTGTGCGGGACCCCCAGCTCCTCTTTGGCTATCCCATTACCGAACAAATCGTCTCGAAGGATGGAAGAACCGTCCAGTATTTTCAGCGCGCTCGCTTCGAGCTGCGTTCCGATCTCCCGGAAGGACAGCGCGTGCAGTTATCATCTATCGGGCAGGCAACGTACCAACCTGCCGATCAGCTCAATCTCAGCAATACGGCTGGCTGCGACGCATTCCCGTCAGGCTATCCGGTCTGCTTCGCCTTCCTGGACTTTTTCAACCTGCATGGCGGCGCAGCACAATTTGGCTATCCCATTTCGCCCTTTGAATTTCATGCCAATCTGATTGTCCAGTATTTTGAAAAGGCACGCTTCGAGTGGCGCGCAGACCGGCCCGAAGGTCAACGTGTGGTGTTGAGCGACCTCGGACGGATCTACTTCGATCAGCTTGGCGAAAGCCCGGTGCATCTCAGACCTCTCAACCCGATGGATGCCACGATCAACGCCGTGCTTTCACTGCGCGTTCGGGCGTTTGTCGGGAAATCCGTAACCCGCCCAAGCGGAGAGCAGACCGTGTTTGTGATCGTCCAGAGCCAGACGGGGCAGGCGATCTCAAATGCCACCGGGAAAATTCTCATCCACGTGCCCGAGGGCGGAACCGAAGAGTACTTTTTTACAACGAACAGCGCGGGGTTGGGCGCGGTCACATTCAATTTTGCAGATCAGAAACGGGGGGAGATGGTTTTGATCGATGTATTCGTCGCCTACCAGGGGCTGGCGGCAACGACCCGCACATCGTTTCGGATCTGGTTTTAGATTTCGCACGCTGCATGCAACGGCGGGATTCGTCGACTCCCGGACCTATAGGAATTCTCTCCATTCAAGTACCGGACCATCTTTACACGCCAGCTTCCAGCCGGATTTTGTTGTCACCGCACAGACCCCGCAATCTGCCACTCCCCCGCACGGCTGCGGTGCATGCACCAGCACTTGTGCTCCTCTCACCACCGGGTTGTGACCGGCCGGCCCTAACAGATCCCTGACACGATCCACATTTGCACGCCCGGTATCCAATGCCAGATAATCCGCCCAGGCAAGGATCTCAGGTACAGACGCAAGCGGTTGGACCTCTACTTCATCCGGTAGATCCTCCGGGTTGAAGTCACAAACAAGGGCCACCGCTGCTTCCTGCTTGAGAGCGGGGCCGATCAATCCCTTCAGGCGAGCAGGAGAGCGGTCCAGGGCGATTAGCCCAACTTTCCGCGCCGAGTACGTCAGCCTGAACCCGCGCCCCAGCGGACCGCGCAGGTGCAGTACGGTGCCCGGGCCCCACGAGACAGGCGCCGACGCCGCGGCGAGGAAACCTCCGGGTGCAGAATCCGTATGAAAGAGTGAAACAGGCAGAACCAGGTCTGCTCCATCACTGCCAAGCAGATACTGGCCCGGCGTTGGAATGAGATTCGGCGGACACGAGACGCGCAAGTATCGGTATCCATCTGCGAGGATTAGCTCTGTAACCTGCCCGTTTCCCGTGTGCATAGCGTTATGCTATCATGGCGGTATAATTCTTTCAACCTATAGGCTTTGGAGGTACCATGAACATTGCTGACATGATCAAGACACTGGCCGGTTTTGCGTGGCTGGCGGTTATAGGGCTGGGGATCCTGGTGATGATCCGCGCCGGCCGCAAGCAGAACACCAAAGGATTGAGTTCAGCTATTATCGGATTGATTGTCTTCGCCGTGCTTGCGACCATGATCGGCGCAGGGCTGGTCTTCATCGAACCGACGGAGACCGGGGTCGTTGTCACCATCCTTGCAGATGGCGGCATGCGCCCCGAGCCGCTGAGGGCCGGACTGCACTGGATTGTCCCATTTGTGGAAAGGGTCGAGCTATATCCAATTTCGATCCAGACGTTTACAATGGCGCGTACCGCCAGCGAGGGCGAGACACAAGGTCTCATCACGGTGGAAGCGCGCACCTCGGATGGGCAGCGGATTTTCGTTGATTCTTCAGTTATCTACCAAATCGAACCTTCCGTGGTCACCACCATCCACAGAGAATGGCAGCATCGCTATCAGGAGGATCTAATTCTCCCCCAGGCGCGCGGCATTATTCGCGATGCGGTTTCCCAGTATCGTGTAGACGAGGTGTTAAGCACAAAGCGTTTCGAAATGAGCGAGCAGATCACCGAGGAATTGCTGCGGGTAATGGCTGACAATGGGCTGACTCTGATCGATTTTGTCATGCGGGACATCACCTTTACCGAGGAATACGCCCAATCGATTGAGCAGAAGCAGATTGCCGAGCAGCAGGCACTGCAGGCTGCCTTTGTGGTCGATTCCAAGAAGCAGGAAGCGGAACAGGCCCGCCAGATCGCTCAGGGTGAGGCAGATGCGGCAGTGATCGCAGCACGCGGCGCGGCAGAGGCGCGCTTGATCGAAGCCAATGCCGAAGCGCAGGCGCTCGAGCTGCTGGCCGCGGCACTGGAAGATAATCCGCAGTTGATCGAATATCAATACGTGCTCAAGCTCTCTCCGGGCGTGCAAACGATCTTTGTGCCGAGCGGCAACCAGTTCATCCTGCCTCTGCCTGGCGCCGCCGAGACGCCTCCGGCTTCGACCACCACGATCATCCCATAAGACTGCATTGACCAAGTAGTGTAAAATGACCGGCAGCCATTTCTGGCTGCCGGTCATTCGATTAAGGAGTATGATGCCGATTCCACAAAGCGGGCGCGAGATCCGCCTGACGGCGCTTTCTGCCTGTGCAGGTTGAGCGTCCAAGCTAAGCGCTGAAGCGCTGACGCAGGTCCTGCGTCCTGTCAAAGAAATCTTTGATCCTGCCTCGTTCCCCGACCTGCTGGTGGGTTTGCGGGATCCTGACGACGCGGCTGTGTGGCGTCTGGACGAGGAGCGCGCCATTGTGGTGACGACCGATTTTTTCACGCCGGTGGTGGATGATGCTTATGATTATGGGTCCATCGCCGCGGCGAACAGCCTCTCGGATGTGTATGCGATGGGTGGAAAGCCGTTCCTGGCGCTGAACATAGCTGCTCTTCCAGATGATCTACCGGAGGAGATTTCCACGGCGATCCTCCGCGGCGGAGCGGAAAAAGCTCGCGAGGCCGGAGTCGTCATCGCGGGAGGTCATACCGTCAAGGACAGAGAACCGAAGTACGGCCTCGTCGTGCTTGGCTTCATCAACCCGCAAACGATGCTCACCAAAGGTGGACTGAAGCCGGGAGATGCACTGGTGCTGACGAAGCCACTCGGATTCGGGGTGACAACAACGGCGTTGAAGCAGGACCGAGTCGTTCCGCAGGATCTGGCGGAGGCAGTTGAGTGGATGAAACAGCTGAACCGCGGGGCAAGCCAGCTCGCAAACGAGTTTGGCTTGCGGGCTGGGACGGATATTACTGGCTACAGTCTCCTCGGGCACGCCATCGAGATGGCGGATGCCTCGGGAGTGTCCCTAAAATTTCGTCTGGCGGAAATCCCTTTCATTTCGGGCGCGCGCCGATATGCCGGACAAGGCATTTTCCCCGGGGGCGCGTTTGACAACAAAAATCATTTTGCAGACAAGGTCGAATTTGGCAGCTCGATTGATGAGCCAGAGCAGATGTTGCTCTTCGATCCCCAGACCAGTGGTGGACTCTTGGTAGGCGTGCCGCCGCAGAAACTGGATGCATTCCTCGCCCGTGCAACGGAATCGGGTCAGCCTGCGTGGCCCATCGGGGTGGTGGAGGAAGGAAGAGGCATCAAGGTTGCTCCTTGAAACAATAGAATTAAGTTAAAAATTTGCGGTAGTCACTTTATCCATAGTACAATATAGCGAATGTGGAAAAGCTGATAGGATCATGGACGAAATCCCCATAGATTGCGATCATCATTCTAAATACTGTCTGAGAATACCTGGCCGGAGACCCCTCCGGGCCGGTTTGATTCTGAGCGTTGCGGCTGGTCTTCATATCCGGGCCCGCTTTAGTTAGATAGCGAGTGTGTGTTTTCGATGAATATAGCTACAGAAATACTGATCATCCTGGCGATTATTCTGATCAACGCGGTGTTTGTCCTGGCAGAGATGTCTGTTGCCGCTTCGCGCAAGGTCAGGCTGCAGGAGCGCGTCAACGACGGAGACAGGCGGGCGGCCACCGCCCTGAAGTTGATCGAGCATCCGAATCTATTCCTGGCGACTGTGCAGATCGGCATCACCCTCGTCGGTGTGTTTCTGGGTGCGGTCGGTGGAGCAAGACTGGCCGTTCCCCTGAGCGAATTACTGCGGAGCGTTCCGGCGATCGCGGCGTACGCCGATGCACTTGCCCTGGGAATTGTAGTT
>DATHTH010000398.1:0-9637 GCA_035463495.1 Anaerolineales bacterium
CGAGTATCTGCCTGATAACGAGAAGCTCTCGGTGAATGACTTCATCATCAAGGCTGTCGCGTTGACGTTGCGAGAGTTCCCGAATATCAATGCCTCTTTTGGCGGAGATAAAGTGATCCGCCACGGCGCGGTCAATGTGGGCATTGCGGTTGCTGTAGAAGGTGGTCTGCTAACCGTTGTCACCCGCAACACTGACCAACAGCCTTTGCGCGCTCTTTCTTCCGAGGCGAAGCGCATGGCCGCCGGTGCACGCGAGGGTAAGGTGCGGCCAAATGACATCGAAGGCTCGACCTTCTCGGTCTCCAACCTGGGCATGTTCGACGTGGAAAACTTCGCGGCGATTATCAATCCCCCCGAAGCTGGGATCCTCGCGGTTGGCTCGGCGCGTCAGGTGCCGGTTGTAGAAAACAATGAAATCAAGATCGGCTGGCGGATGAAAGCGACTATATCCGTGGATCACCGCGTCAGCGATGGGGCGGAGGCAGCCCAGTTTATGCAAAAGCTGGCGGAGTTCCTGGAGACGCCGGTGAGAATGTTGGTATAAATACGTAGGTCGGACTAATAGCCCGACTTGCTTTTTAGACAATCGTCACGCCGGCAGTAGGACTGACCTATCTTTATGGTTCACTAACTTTCAAAGATTCGATCTCCACATCCACGGGCAGCGTCGGGGACGCCCAGAATCCTATGCCAATATTCCCTGCTGGCAAGTCATATCTTGCCGATCTTGTGATGACCGTTTCACCGTTGATTTCCAGGCTAAGTTCATTTCCCTTACAGGTGGCCGTAATGGTGTTTTCTGCATGACCTTCCCGTATCTGGTTTGAGACCGAGCTCGCTAATTGAGATCCCGTATCAAAAAATTCACCACCGGGCCCGAACGCATAGATTTCATAGCGTAGACTATTGGAAACCCAAAACTCATACCATCCTTGATCACTACGTCGGCAAATGAGACTAACACCATTGTTATTGAAGCCCTTATTGGTCATTAATACTTCAAGCTTAACATCGTCATAACTGAGAGCTTCATTGAACAGATAGCCCCACCAATCCTCGGTTCCTCTAACTGAGATATGAACAACCAGCTTGCCATCGTTGGGTACACGACTGAACTCACTGTCCTCACGGCCGCTTTTTCTGAAGAACGTCCATGAGGCGAGTTTATCTCCATTGAACTCCTGCACAGCTGACTGCTTTGGCTCAGGACTATGAGTGATCGAAATGGCGGTAGCCGCGGCTATAACAGTTGGTGTGAATTCTCTCGTAGGCTCACTGGTGAGAGTTGGACTGGGGCTCGAGACACCATTCCGCAAGAAGAGGGCTCCCCCTGCGAGAACCAACAAAGCCAGTATCGCAAATCCGGCATACATAGCTGCGGGCCGTTTCGAAGGTGATTTGTGTGGAACTGGTTCTGGCTCAGCGGAAAATGCCTGGCGTCGGTCCACCTCAGCCTGCACAGCCTCGCGTAAAATGGGGCGGGTGGGTCTTTCCTTACTGACGGCCGCTCTTTTGGTGCTTGGCAGCGACTGCTCCTTCATTAATTTCGAGAGCAGCTCCTTGGCAGTGCTTACTCCCTGATCATAGTTCATACTTGTGAAGTCTACATATTGAAACCTGCGTAAACGTAGAGGGATGTCACACTCTTCCAGAAGAACAGGCAAAATCCGCTTGCCGTGGTCAATAGCATATCCAATTTCATCTTTAGCATTCTCTGAAGCGATCGAGTCAGGAGTCAGGATGGTCAAGAAGATCCCGCATTCACGGAGAGCCTTCTCAATTTCGTCATCCCAGCGTGCGCCGGCGGGGATATCTAATTGGTCCAGCCAGATCGGAAACCCTGCCGCTTTTAGCTCGTGGGCGAGTTTGAGTGCAAAATTCTTGTTGACACGGGAGTAACTGATAAACGTGTGCCGCTGCTTTTCCGGGGCCATATTACCCTCCTGATAGGTGCCTAGAGCAATCTCTAGAAATGATTATACAACTAATTAAATTCAAACACAATCACCACGAGCTCTTCAAAAAGGGTTGGGAGCATAGATTGGGTTTATGGAGCTTGGCAGATCACTCTACGTTCCCTAAACTTCTGTTTCCCCAATACATGTGTTTGCAGGCAACAGGTCGGGACCTACTCCCCGCCTGTTGCCTTAAGGCGCTTGCAAATTCTCGCACAGAGGCAGCTGTTCCTCTTCACCGAAAAACGTCTGCCATTGCGCGAGCGTAAGATCATCATATATGTATGAACAGGCGGTTGCGACCAATTCATCGCTTGACACCAGCCGCAGATCTTCCATATCCCAGAATTGGATGCCCTGGGAAGAGCCGGTTGCCAGATAGCTGCCATCTGCGGAGAACGAGACGCCGTTCACGGTGCTCAGGTGCGAGATGCGTGCCACCTCTTTGCCGCTGGTCACATCCATCAGATATACATTTCGGGAGGTTCCCACGGCAAGCAGATTCCCTTCCGGTTGGAATGCCAGAGATGCAGCCTGACCTTTCTGGAAGGACGACAGCTGCGCAAGCTGACCGTTCTGATATTCGAAAATAGTGACCTGCCCGATAGAGCTGCTTGAGGCAAGCAGTGAGCCATCCGGACTTACGACCATGAGTGCTTTCTCCCCACTGAACTCGAGAGACGGAGCAGCGCCGTTCGCATCCTCGCTCAGCAACACGATTTGGTCCGGTGAGCTCACAGCCAGCACCTCAGCCGCACTTGCCAGGGCAGACCCCTGTGGGAAACCATCCGTATCCGGGAGCAGCTCGCCGTTGAAGACGTCCCATGCTTGCAGGTTTCTATTGATATCGCTGGTAATCAGCTGCCGACTATCCGTTGAGAATGCAATGGACTGAATCCTTTCAGAGACCGCGATCTGCTGGCGGTGGCGCGTTTCGAGGTTGTAAACGGCAGCCTCATTTTCTCTGGTGAGGATTCCCAGCAAGTTCGAATCAGGGCTGAAAACCAGCTTTGCGATGTTGGAGTCGAAATCCTCAGCGGGGGTGCCGAGCGCACGCGGCTCAACAATAGATTCCTGATGGGGCGTCAACAGCCAGACCTTATCGTCGGCTGCGACAGCCAGCAACTCGCCAGACGGACTGTATTGCACGTGATTCACGATGCCACTGGCAGTGACTGTCAATTCCGGCAGAGTCATCACAGAAATATCCCAGATCGCGATAGCACCGCTCTCATCCGTCGAAACCAGCCACAGGTCATCCTTCAAAAAGGCAAGCCGGGCACCGCTGGCTTTTAGCGGGATCTGGAAGATCTCAACACCCGTTTTCGCGTCCCAGACTCGAGCAGTCCGATCGACACCGGTGGTTGCGATCCAGGCGCCGTTCGAACTAATCACCACTTCCGTCACCGCGCCGTCCTGGGTCATGCTGAGCAATTCGCTTCCGGTGTATGTATCCCAGATCCGAATTCGGTGATCGTCAGATACGGTCACAAACCACAAACCATTTGGACTAAAAGCGATGTCCCGGACGGGGCTCTGGATGAGAATGCGGTAGAGCTCCTTTTCCAGGCTCAGGTTTGTAACTGCGATTGTGTCGCCGCCAGCAGTCGCCACCTTATTCTCTGCGGGGCTGAATGCCATTGCGAGGACCCCGTCCCTGTGCGACGAGGTAGTGAAACGGTTGCTCCCGCTCAAATTCCAGACAGTGACGCGTCCGCCTGCGGAGCCGGCTACCAACCAGGACCCGTTTGGACTGATGCCCGAAATATTGGGGCGATTGGCAACGAAAATGGGAGAGCTGATCTTACCGGTTGTCGGATCGAAGAGCGCAATCCATTCATCACTGTACGTAACCGCGATCTGCTGTCCTCGCGTAGGACGAGTATCAATACTACGAACCGCTATATCCCTTGGAGTAGTAGCTTCCGGTAAAGAGGATGTCGTTACCTCTGCAATTCGAACTGTATTCCCTGGCTGCTCAATACGCTTGAAGGCTCGCATCACCTCGCCGTTCGCAGGATCCAGGATCCGAACGAGCCCAGCCTGATCGCCCGCCACAAGAAACGAACCATCCCGGCTGTAAGCGATCGCGTTGACGGCCGAATTCTGTGCGGGAGTACAAAAGAGGTTATCGATATTCGCGGCCTCGACTCGCCAGGCACATACCGTCCCATCGGCGCTGGCAGTCACGAAGGTATCCCGCTCGGAATTAAGGACCAGATCATTGACTTTCCCTGCCTGTGAGAACTGCGCAATGGGGAGAGGCAGCAGGCTCATGTTCCGGCGCAGGATTTCCTCCGCCTCGTCAGATGGATCTCTGCGCATCGAATCAATGGCGAGGAGTGTGCTCGTATAAAGCTCCCCGGGGCGGTTAAGGTAGATTTGCGCTCGGGCTGCACTGCGCTGCGCTTCTGCCTCAATTTCCCGTTGCACAGCAATCTGTCTTAGCCTGGCCTCCTCAGCCTGCGCCGCCTCCGCAGTTGCCCTTTGTATTGCTTCTTCTGCCTGTGCCGTTTCAGCGATCTGTCTCTGCTTTACTTCCTCAACTTGTGCCGTGACGGCTCGATCACGTTGGACTTGGGCCTCATCCCTCGCTTGAGTCGCAAGGAATGAAAGCGCTGCCAGGGCAATCACCGCAATACCGGTCATAACGTATGTGATGCTCCTGTTACGATCCGTTCGCAGACTGTGTTGAATATACGTCTTCTGTAGGTCGGTCGTGGACGGGTCTTTAGAGGTTGCCGTGTCTACCATACGGCGGGCATTGCGCAAGTCTCTGCCACGCAGGAGCAGGCTGGTGTCCTTTTTCCGGTGCCACTCCAGGGCGCGGACTTGCAACCGGCGATGCTCCTCAAGCCAGTCTAGATCCAGCTCGATGGCGGTCTTGACCTTTGCCAGTCCCTCCTCAAAGTTATCGGTCTCCCGCAGGAAGGTCCAGTTCAGCTTGCGGATGCTCTCGGGTGTCTCGCTTGGATGGACGTCGCGTAAGACAATCGGGATAATCCGTTTGTTGTTCTGCGCTGCCCTGTTGACCTCTACCTTGCAGACCTCAGACGCGATCGAGTCCGGGCTGATCAGGAAGATAAAGGCATCCGACTCTTCGATGCCGCGAAAGATCTGCTCGAGCCAGTCCACGGCGGGGGGAATGGATTCCCAGTCTACCCAGACGTCCTGGTTGATGGAGCGAAGTGCCTCGATCAGCTTGCGGGCTGTAACGGAGTCCCTTCGAGAGTAGGAAACGAATAGTTTTGCCATGAGGTCCCTTCGATGTTACGGGTAATTCTACCTGATAGGCTCATTCTGCTGCATTTCGTTTTTATGGTAAAAGGTGAAGTATGACCACCGAACCCCACGAATTTACTCGCGATGCCTGGGAAGCCCATGCCGAGGTCTGGCACGCCCGCATGGGCGACGAAGGAAATAATTCCTTCAACCTAAAATGTGCGCCTAACTTTGGACCAACACTATTAACCTTCCCGTTGCAGCTACCGGAGTCTGCGCCCATCACGAGATACATGAGCATATCGTCCATTACACTATGCACCCCACCTATTTGCTCTTGCCAGGCGACGATAACTATGAAGAATCCACCCCTATCCCAAGAATACGGGTGGATATTCTCACCAATGCAGCTCAGCGTTTGTAATAGGCTTAAGGGCTCATGACTCTGTTCAAGTAGGGCAGTGGGACGGTCAGGATTTTCCCCCTTCCCTGACTGCTCCACACGAGGAAGGGGAAACATCTACTGGCAAGAATTTCTGGACTCCCGCGAATTCGCCCAGGCGATGTAAGACCGGGCCGCAGAGTCAAGGTCCAGGCTGTAGGTAGCATCCACACCGCAAGTCACCGCTTTTGCCTGCGCCATATAAGATCGGGTAGCCGAATCTACCGTGCGAGCTTCCGCTTCGGCTGCCTTAGCCCAGGCAGTGTAAGAACGGCTGGCAGAGTCGACACCCCCGACGAGGGATGCAGTAGCGTTAGCGTTCCGGACCGCCAGAACAGTGACAGCTAACAGGGAAATGGCAACAAGCAGACTAACGAAACGATTGGTAAACATTTTGATCTCCTTCTTGGTTCCACAAGTTATAATGTTTCCAGAAACCTGAGTTGGTCTCTACTATGCCCATACTATAGCAAAGCACCTTTCCTCATTGGTCACGCTGAGCGTTACAAAAACCGTGACACTTGGAGCGACCAGGGATTGAGATCGAACTGACCCTTTATGCACTCTCATTCGTTTGGCGACTGGCTGAAACACAGGCGCAAAGCGCTTGACCTTACTCAGGCAGCGCTGGCAAGCCAGGTAGGTTGTTCAGCCGCTGCCATCCGCAAACTCGAAGCCGAGGAGCGTCGCCCCTCTGCACAAATTGTCGAACGGCTGGCTGAAATCTTCAAGATTCCCCTGGATGAACGAGGGGCCTTTCTACGGTTTGCGCGTGGTGACTGGAGATCAGCGCCCGGCCCGGGGGACGAAGAAGTCCCCTGGCGCGTCTCAGCACCAGAAATTCGCCAACATCCCCATTCGAATTTACCGGCGACCTTCACTTCGTTAATTGGGCGGGATAAGGAAATTGCGGCTGTCCATGACTATTTGACCAAATCACATATCCGCCTGGTCACCTTGATCGGTCCGCCAGGGATCGGCAAGACACGCCTGAGCATCGAATCAGGGAGGGAGTCACTGGCTCACTTCCCCGATGGTGTTTTCTTTGTCGCGCTGGCGCCGCTGGATCAACCATCTTTGATACCTTCTGCCACCCTGCAAGCGCTTGGTTATACTGAAAAGAATAACCTGTCTCCTGAGGAACGTCTCATCGAAGGCATCGGGACGAAACAAATGTTGATTGTGATGGATAACTGCGAGCACCTGATCGAAGATGTAGCTCGCGTCGCCTCTTCCCTCCTTTCGGCCTGCTCCCGCTTAAAAATCCTCACAACCAGCCGAGAAGCGCTACAAATCCCTGGTGAATGGCTTTATTCGGTACCTGTACTGGAACTGCCAAAAAAGAACTCTGTCGTTGGCATGGAAACTATTTCGGAGTTTCCAGCTCTGGTGTTGTTTGCCGAGCGTGCCCGCGCAGTTCGGTCCGATTTCGCACTGAATGCTGAAAACATCCGGGCCGTCGCAGTCATCTGCTCACAACTCGAAGGATTGCCATTAGCCATCGAACTGATCGCGGCGCGCGTCAAGACGTTATCAATAGAGCAAATCGCTGCACGGCTCGATGACCGATTCGCATTGTTAACCAGCGGTAGTCGAATTGCGCCCTCACGACAACAAACATTGCGGGCGACTCTGGATTGGAGCTATGAGCTGCTGACCGAACCGGAACGAGAGCTCTTTCGACAACTGTCGGTCTTTGCTGGTGGTTTTACATTGGAGGCGCTTGAATCGGTTGCGCTTCTGGATGCTAACCAATCGATTCTCGATGCGCTTTCACGCCTCGTGGACAAATCACTGCTGCTCGTCGAACAGCAAGATCAACCGCGTTACCGGTTTCTTGAGCCAATCCGTCAGTATGCCAGAGATAAACTGAGTGAAACCGGAGACTCGAACTTGATTCAAGATCGTCATCTTAGCTACTACCTCCGCGTCGCGGAGGAGGCAGAACCGTACTTGTTTGGCGCCTGGCAACAGGACTGGAAGAATCGATTGGAGCTGGACCATGATAATTTGCGGGTCGCGCTGGCATGGTCGCTTGAAAGCAATCAAAACGAAGCGGGACTCAAAATGGCGGGGGCGCTGGCATGGTTCTGGCACGGTAAGGGTCATTTAAGCGAAGGCAACCTATGGCTGGAGAAAATCCTTGCATCTGGCATCGGCAACCAGGGCAAGGAGCGAGCGAAAGCCCTGCGCGCATCATCCATCCTATTAACAGGTACAGGCGATTACATTCGAGCCAGAGGCTTTGCAGAATCAAGCATGAAGTTATATCGAGAAATTGGAGACCACCGAGGCGCAGGTTTAGTGCTTGCTGATCTGGGTGCAAGCCTTCACTGGGGCGGCAAGGAAGAGGATGCAATTGAGTCGCTCGAAGAGAGTTTGCACCTGCTTCGGGCAACTGGCGAGCGTTGGGAGATCGCCTACGCACTCCTCTGGTTGGGCGATACGTGGTTCAGGATGGGAGATATTGAGCGCGCCGCTACAAGCTGGGAAGAGAGCCTGCGCCTCACCCGGGAGTTGGGGGATGACTACCTGATGGGTTGGTCGCTTGGCGGTCTGGCGGATGTGGCACGTTTGCGCGGTGATTACAAGCGTGCAGCAGAAATGTTTAAAGAATCCCTGTCCCTTTATCTGAGCTCAGGAAATAAGTTCGGCCCACCGTTCTCAATGGAAGCGCTGGCATTGGTTGCCGAGGCGCTAGGGGATGCGGGGCGAGCGGCGCGTCTTTGGGGCGCGGCGGCGTCCTGGCGCGAAGCGATCAACGAGTCGCTCCCCCCGTCGTATCAGAGGGACTACGCTGCCTCTGTTACCCGGGCGCGTACTCAACTTGGGGAGGAAGTTTATACCTCCGCATGGTCGGAGGGCCACGCGATGTCAACCGAACAGGCTATCGCTCTGGCGTTCGAGGCATAGATGCCTCCTGCACAGTATGAATTTCAAATGGCAATCGAAGATTTCCAATCGGCAGGCGGGAGGGATTCCCGGTCTACCCAGAGATCCTGGTTGATGGACGAAATGCCTCGATCCGCTGGCGGGCTGCAACGGAGTCCCTTCGATAGTAGGAGACCAACAGTTCTGGCATGAGGTCCCTCCTGCTGCATTTCGTTTTTATGGTAAAACGTGAAGTATGACCACCGATCCACACCAACTTACCCGGAATGCCTGGGAAGCGAATGCTGAAATGTGGGACGCACGCATGGGTGACGAAGGCAATGATTTTTTTAACATAATGTGTGCACCTAACCATTGGTGTTACCCTCTGATCGGCGACTAAGACAACCCAAATTATCGGCGCGCACCCATCTCTGCATCCTCAAACTGGCGCGCACAATTGCGCACCTGGCGGGGTGTGAGGAAATCCAGTCGGTGCATCTGGCAGAAGCCCTGCAATATCGCCCGAAGTTGATGTTAAGCTAAATTGTGAATTGATACGAATAGTCTACGGAAATTCAAACACCAGCACCGGTCGGCCACTGGGTACACTATGGGGAATTAGGCGTCGCAAACGCTCTGGGGTAGCGCGCGGATCGAGAAGTCCATGACGCACAAAGGCGACTAGTTGCTCAAATTGCGACTCGGTGAGGACAATGGGAGGGGATAGGGCTGGGTCGAGGCGGGCCAAGACAGGAGCCATCGGTCCGATTGGACCGCTCAGGTCGGTGGGCAGCTTCTGGCTGGCAGGGGTGTAGTTCGATACTGAGTCTATTACATTGAGATGATGGCGAATCGCATCTTCCAAATGGGTGAAGGCGCCGTTGTGCATAAAGGTCGGTTGCACTGCCACATTACGGAGCGGTGAAGTGCGAAATTTGTAACGGTCGGCTGGTTTGCCCGTAACTTGCTCCAAACCAAAGTCTTCATTCAGGCCAGGTCCATCAAAAGTAGCGTTGGTCAAGGAGGGTGTAATCTGCGGTATCCCAATTACATGCTCTTGAAAGTCACTGAACATCTCATTAGACTGGCCCGCCACGCTGTGACAGACTGCACAGCGGGCCGCGCCGAAGAACAAGAGCGCCCC
>DATHTH010000399.1:0-7245 GCA_035463495.1 Anaerolineales bacterium
GAACACCAGCCCGGCTGCCAGCGTGGAGCGCTTCTGGGCGTGCCAGCCGCCCGGATCACCCGGGTTGACTTCCTGCGGCACACGTGCCCGGCCATTGGCAACTTCATCGTGGGACTCGCTGTAAATGACGCGGCGGAATGCATCCCCCTCATAACGGAAGGAAATCGCGCTGCGAATGACCTCCATCGAGCGGTGCTCATCATGGGGCAGCGTGATGACCTCACGCACCGGGTGGACGAAATTGACATCCCACTGTGCGTGGAAGCCGGCTCCTCCTTCTTCCGTTGGTTTGGTAAGCCAGGGATTGGAGCGTAGGTCTTCGGCGATGGTGATAGAGCGCGGAAAACTCGCCCGGATATCGCCGTTGATCCGTTGCATGAGCTGCCAGCCCTCGGGCAGCTCATTGCCCTCGTTGCCATCAAGGGTCCGGATGTAAAGCGTGCTGTCGTAGCGCAAGCCGTCAATGTGATATTCTGCCAGCCACATGCGCGCGTTGTCCTGAATGAAGCGCCGCACTTCCTCGCGGCCATAATCCGGGCGGGTGCTGCCCCAGGGCGTCTCGGCGCGGTGATCGTTATAAAAATAAATTCCGCCCTTGTCGTTCTCCTTCCAGCCATCAAATTGCCAGAGGTCAAGGTCGCTCGGGCCGAAATGGTTGTAGACCACATCCAGGATTACGGCAATACCGCGCCGGTGCGCTTCACGGACCAGCTTCTTGAAGTTGTCGGGACCGCCGTAGATGCTTTCGACGGCAAAAATATGCGATGGGTTATAGCCCCAGGAATAATCTCCTGCAAACTCGGCGACGGGCATGATCTGAATAACATTGGCGCCCAGCCGTTTAAGATGCCCTAACTTTTCCATCGCATCGTCGAATCCGCCGGGCTTCCCTTCTGCATCCGTAAAGAACGAACCGATATGCATCTCGTAGATGACCAGCTCGTTGTGAGGTGGCAGCTCGAATGCATCGTCGCCCCAGTCAAATTTGGACGAGTCGTAAATGACCCCGTTCCCCGTGGAATTGGTCACCTGCCGGGCGTACGGGTCGATGCGCTCCATCTTCTGCTCGCCGTTGATGAGCACAAACTTGTATTCATGACCGGGCCTGGCTGATTCGAGATCCGTGTACCAGTAACCATGCTCCTCATGCGACAGCGGCGTTGCATCGTCCGACCAGTCGTTGAAATCACCCTTTACGAAAACGGACTGCGCGTTTGGCGCCCAGACTCGGAAGGCAACTCCACTCCGATGGACGATCGCGCCCATGCCCTCTTGAATCTCAGCCCCTTCTATGTGCTCCATAGTGTCTCCATGCGTTAAATTTGCGATGAGAACGAGTCTTCATCACCTTACGGATATCATATCCCAAATTTTCGTTGTTTGAGGAACGGCTCCGCCGCCCAGGTTATACGGCTTCCGGCTGCGGTTCCATCCCGGGTTTGTCGATGAAGAAAACAATCACTTCCTCGTAAGGAACAGTGCCGCTATTGATGCCGCGATGCACCCTCGGTTCAGGCTCGTCCCAGTCTGCCAGGCCGGGATGCACGGGGAAGGTCTTGATCTCGCCCGAATCGCGGTATTCGATGCTGAGCGACTCCCCGCTAACAACCACCGTAAAGCGGCGACAGAGGTCTGTGTGCCAGGGCAGGGCTTCGCCCGGCTGCAGAGTGTGTCTGCGGATGATCAGGTCGTCCCGTTTGGTAATGGTCTCCCAAGTCATTCGTTTTCTCCTTCCAGCGGCTCGTAGGACGAAAAGGCAATCGGGTTGCCCTCGCTATCGCGCAGGGTGACATAATGCACCCCATCGCCCATGTCGACGATCGGATTGAGAACCACCCCGCCACGCCTCCGCGCGGTCTCCAGAGCACGTTCCAAAGCAGCGTGTTTGTCTACGTGAAAATTGACCTGGACGCCGCCTCCACCAGGATTATGCTGCGGCGATCGGACAAGCGATACCCCCGGGGCACGTGTGCTTTTATCGGACGGTAGGAGCACAGCGATCTGCATGGAAGGCTCGTCTTCGTAAAGCGGCGTGTCGGTGAGCTCGAACACGGCGCGGTAAAAAGCCAGCGCCCGGTCAAAATCGGCGACGGGGATTTCAATCCACGAGGGATAAAGAGATGCCATGCTGGGTTCGCCTCTCAATCGCGAAAATAAAAGGATTCTTCTTAATACCATAAACACGGATGAGTTGGCAACTCGACCACTGAGAATATGACGACTTGTGTAGCCCACGTACCCCTATCCGAACGGACAGTAAAAACTCATCTCTCGGCAAGGGGAGTTTTGCTTTGCAGGCTGTACGATAAGGCAAGCAAAATCTGTGGAGGCAAAAAGATGAAACCGAAACTTGTCATTACTCTATTGCTTATTACACTGTTCGCGACAGCCTGTTCCGCTTCTGCCGCTACAGAGACCAGCCCGCAAGTGCTTCCCACGGTGACGGCCGACAGCGCGATCCTTGCCGAAGGCAGGCTGGAACCGGTCCACGCTGCGGAGATCGCCTTCACTGCGAGCGGCATGGTCAGCGAGGTGCTGGTGCAGGAAGGCCAACCGGTGAAGAAAGGCGAAGCTCTGATCCACCTGGGCGAGGACACCAACTACGCGGCTGCCCGGCTCGAGCTGGTCACGGCTCAAAAGGCGCTCAACGACCTGAAAAACTCCTCCGGCGCGGACCTGGCACAGGCGGTCATCGATCTTAAGGATGCACAGGAAACGTATGACAAAGCCGCCGACTATTTGGAGTACCTGCAGAACGCCGAGAAGGTGCCCCAGACGGAGACACGTGCTTTCCTGGTGCAGACCTGGAAAGGCTACGAGTATCGCTACAAGACCAAAAACTTCAAGGGTCCTGCTCCACAGGATTGGATCGTCGAAGCCCAGAATGATCTAACGCTCAAGAAGGCCCGGCTGGATGCCGCTCAGCGCACCTACGACCGGCTGAAGGACGGTGTGGATGCTGAACAGCTGGTAATCCTCGAGGCACAACTTCATGCTGCCCAGGCACGTGTGGCGTCATTCTCGGTTACCGCCCCCTTTGACGGGATTGTGGCAGAGCTGAATGCCGAACCGGGCGGCTCCATCAACGCGGGTGAGCCTGCTGTTACCGTGGCAGATTTTTCTGAGTGGCTGGTGAAGACCACCGACCTGACGGAGATCGATGTGGTGCAGCTTGCGGAAGGACAGCCGGTTACCGTCCGCCTGGATGCCATCCCCACTGCCGAGCTGGCGGGCACCATTTTGTCTATCGGGCAGAGCTACCAGGAGATCCAGGGTGACATCGTCTACGAGGTCGCCATCTTGCTTGACGAGGCTCACCCCGCCATGCGCTGGGGCATGACAGCCGCCGTCACATTCGAGTTCGAGGATTAACTTCGTCCCTTCAAGTAAGGGACGAAGAAGGCTGGAGAAACCCCATGTCCATATTAGCCAATCACAGGAATCCCCGGTCCAATGGAAACGGCAGCCCATTCATCATCGACCTGCGGGATGTGGACAAGTACTATCAAAGCGCTGCGGGAGACTACCACGCCCTCAAAGCCGTGGACCTGCAGATCAATCCCGGCGAGTTCGTCAGCATCATTGGCAAGTCGGGGAGCGGCAAGTCGACCCTCTTGAACATGATCACCGGCATCGACCGTCCCACCACGGGCGAAGTATTTGTCAACGGTACGGCGATCCATCAAATGACCGAGAACCAGCTCGCGGGCTGGCGCGGTGAGAATCTGGGCATTATCTTCCAGTTCTTCCAGCTGCTGCCAGCGCTCAATTTGAAGCAGAATGTGATCCTGCCTATGGACCTGGCGGGAAAATATAAGCTGCGCGAGCGCCACGCGCGTGCCGAGCATCTGCTGGAATTGGTTGGGCTCGCCGACCAGATGCACAAACTGCCAAGCATGGTCTCGGGCGGTCAACAGCAGCGGGCTGCCATGGCGCGTGCCCTGGCGAACGATCCGCCGCTCCTCATTGCCGATGAGCCGACCGGTAACCTGGACTCGAAAACGGCCGCAACCGTGTTTGCCTTATTCAACCAGCTGGTCGCGGAGGGCAAGACGGTCATCATCGTCACTCATGACAGCAGCCTGGCGCGACATGCCCACCGCACAGCCCTGATCGCAGACGGGGAGATCGTCAACGAGTACGTGGCGCAGGCGCTTCCCACGCTGACACATCAGCAATTGCTGTTCGCCACTCATACATTCACAGCGCGTCAATACGAGGCTGGCGCCATGATCCTGACCGAGGGCAAAGATAATGACAAGTTCTATATCGTATCGAAAGGCATCGTGGAGATCATCCTGCCGCGTCCCAACCAATCGGACGTGATCATTGCACAGCTGGGGCCAGGAAAATATTTCGGCGAAATTGCCTTCTTCCATCAGGGAAAGAGCAATGCTTCCGTGCGTGTTGCTGAAAGTGGGCCGGTAGAGGTACTAACCATCCGCTACGACGAGCTTCACGAATTGCTGGAAGAGTCCGAAGTCACGCGCGATGCGCTCCACCAGGCTGCACACCAGCATGAGCAGGAAAACCTCGAATGGCGGTCCCGCCGAGATCAGGCGGGATACCCTACTGGCACGACGTCTTCGATAAGGCAGGCGTAGAATGGGCGTCATCTGGTACAAGATCTGGTTCGACATCTGGCATAACAAAACGCGCACCGTCCTGGCTGTGTTGAGCATTGCCGCTGGCGTTTTCGCGGTGGGATCCATCTTTGGCATGAGCGAGATGATGCTTACAAACATGGACCAGTCCCACCGCGCTGTCCTTGCCACCCATATCAATGGCGTTCTCACGACCTATGTCGACCGTGAGGTCATCCTGAGCCTCCGGGATATCCCGGGCGTTGAAGATGTGGAGCCTTATAACTCTATCAATGTCCTTTACAAGCTTCGTCCTGAAGATGAGTGGCGTCAGGGCGTGGTCCAGATGCGAGACAAGTACGAACAACAACGATATGAATTGCTCCAGCTGCGGGACGGACACTGGCCGGAAAGCAAGAACGAGATCGCTGTAGACCGGATGGGCGCGCAATTCCTGAACATTGGCATTGGCAATGAGGTCATTTTCAAGATCGATGATAAAGAACGTGCCTTGCCGATTACAGGTCTGATACGCCATCCTTTTGTACCGCCGCCTCAATTCATGGACCTCGCATTCTTCTTTATGAGCCGTGAGGGCATGGAGCGGCTGGGAGTGCCCCAGGGCAAGTTCGCTTCCTTCTATGTGCGTGTGACTCCCTACTCTGAAGAGTATGCCAGAGAGGTCGCTTCTGCGATCAAGGAGAAGCTCGCAAAACAGGATATTAATGTCGGCGGCTTCGGCTATGAAAACCCGGATGAGCACTGGGGTCGTACCTACCTAAACGCAATGACCCAGGTGCAGCAGCTGCTGGCTCTGATCTGCGTCGTGATCGGCGCGGTCCTGGTCTTCAACACGATCTCAAACCTGATCACACAGCAGACCAATCAGATTGGCATCCTCAAAGCCATCGGCGGTAAAACGCCTGGTATTGTCGGAATGTACCTGGTCAGCGCGCTGGTCTATGGGACACTTGCATTTCTCATTGCCGTCCCGCTCGGAGCCGTTGTCGCTCACACCATCACCAAGGTATTCCTGAACCTGTTCAATATTGATTACGACGCGTTTCACATCTCCAGGAATGCACTGATCCTTCAGGCATTCTGTGCCCTGCTGGCGCCCCTGCTTGCGGGGTTGCCTCCGATCCTGAAAGGAGCCGCGATCACCGTCCGGCAGGCGATTGCAAGCTACGGTCTTGGAGGTGGCTATGGCACAGGCCGGGTGGATCGCCTGGTGGAATCACTCGGCGCACGGATACTGCCGTCTCACTATGCCACTGCTCTCGGCAACATGTTTCGCCACAAGGGCCGACTGATCATGACCCAGGTGGTATTGATTGCGGCAGGCGCGTCTTTTTTGATGGTGATGAGCCTCAAATCATCCCTTGACCTCACCCTGGATAATTATTTCGGCCGACATCATTTCGATACGAGGATCTATTTCACAGATTACGAAAGGGCAGACCGGCTGATCACAATCGCCGAATCAGTTCCGGGGGTGGTGGCAGCCGAGATCCGCTTCGCGCAGCAGGCAAATCTGTTCATAGCAGGGCAGCAGGTCCATGATGCCGGGCTCAGCACCAATCTCCGTGGGGAGCCTGCCGGCAGTGACTTCTTTGAGCCATTGATGGTGGCAGGCCGCTGGCTTGCGCCTGAGGATGGGCGGGCGCTCGTGATCCCGCGCCAGACCGCTGAAGATTATGGCATCGTTGTCGGTGACACGATCACGCTGGATATCGGAACATTAGGCTCGGACGAGTGGCAGGTGATCGGGCTGTACGAGCCTGTCTTCTTCGGAGGCTTTTCCTCTGCCAACCTCTACGCTCCTCTGAACACGTTGTTCAGCATCAGCAAGAAATACAATCGGTCGGCTGAGGTCTTGATTCGCACAGAATTGCACGATAGCGAGTCGGTGTCTGCTATTACCAAGGATTTGAAGGAAGCTTACGAACACCATAACCTGAAAGTGTCTGCCAGCCAGACCCAGCCAGATGCACGCGCCACGAACGAATGGCAATTCAGTATTGTCACATCCATGCTGCTCGCACTGTCTGTCATCGTGGCCTTGGTCGGCGCGATTGCCCTGATGGGTGCTCTCTCGATCGGCGTGATCGAACGGACCAAGGAGATCGGGGTGTTGCGCGCAATCGGGGCACGTTCGGGCATCATCCTGAACATCTTCGTGATGGAAGGGGTATTACAAGGCGTGAGCAGCTGGATCATTGCCATCCCTCTTTCTCACCTGATCAGCCCGGTCCTTGCCTCTGTCATGGGAAATACGATGTTTGGCGCCACGCTAGATTACCGCTACAACTGGCTTGCGGTCCTTATCTGGCTGGGTATCGTGGTGTTGATTTCAGTCTTCGCTTCCATCCTCCCCGCGCGCGGCGCCACCCGCATCAGCGTGCGCGACAGCCTGGCGTATGCATAGAAAGCACACACTATCCAAATGGACAGTAAAAACTCCCCCGCCGGTGGGGGAGTTTTTTGTTCGATCCAGGTATTCTTGAACTGGTTATGTCAAAAGATCGACACATCCTGCCAACGATAAAAAAGGAAATCAAACCGGAAAATCCAGGGACATCCGCCTTCGTATGTTGAGATCACGCCGTCTTAATGCGAATGGTTTGTGACTTCGAGAATGCACAACGAGAACACTCATTTA
>DATHTH010000400.1:0-6997 GCA_035463495.1 Anaerolineales bacterium
GGGAGACGGGTATCCGGAGCCAGGCTCCCTGAAAGAATTCCCTGGCGCAGATAAGATTTGATTTGCCTGTAAAGAGGCACGCCACTTTGACGGTCAAGCGGAATGCGCATATGGCACCTCCAGAGATAATTGGTATGGTGACTATATCCCTGTTTTCGGAAATCACATAGAGCCAATTTACACAAAGTTTTCTGAGTCCACAGAATTGGACTAGCCTCTATTCCCGAATATTGGCTCTTAACATACGCCGCTTTTCTCCTAGAATTAATCCTGACAATGAAATACACGGCTGTGAAGGATGTCTCAATTTGCATCTTGAGCAGCATGGTAGAATTTCAATCCATTTACGAACAGGAGAAGTCTATGGAACAACAGACCGGAACCTTCGCCGTCAAGAAGGGCTTGGCACAGATGCTCAAAGGCGGTGTCATCATGGACGTCGTCACGCCTGAGCATGCAAAGATTGCAGAAGATGCGGGCGCCTCCGCAGTCATGGCGCTCGAGCGCGTCCCGGCGGATATCCGGGCGAACGGTGGCGTCGCTCGCATGTCGGACCCTGATCTTATTTTGAAGATCATGGACTCGGTGACAATCCCTGTCATGGCAAAATGCCGCATCGGGCACTTTGTGGAGGCGCAGATCCTCGAAGCCATTGGGGTGGACTACATTGACGAATCGGAAGTGCTTACGCCTGCCGACGAATCCAATCACATTTTGAAGCATAACTTCAAGGTCCCGTTTGTGTGCGGCTGCCGTAACCTGGGCGAAGCGCTGCGGCGCATCGGCGAGGGCGCGGCGATGATCCGCACCAAGGGTGAAGCCGGGACCGGAGATGTGGTGGAAGCGGTCCGTCATGCCCGCACGGTTCTGGGCGAGATCCGGCGCCTGACCACCATGGCCGACGAAGAGCTGATGAGCTATGCCAAAGAGATCGGCGCACCGTACGAGATTGTCAAAGAGACCAAGGAGCTCGGACGCATGCCCGTGGTCAATTTTGCAGCCGGCGGCGTCGCCACACCCGCGGACGCAGCGCTCATGATGCAGCTTGGCGTGGACGGCGTCTTCGTCGGTTCGGGCATCTTCAAGAGCGGAGACCCTGCCCGGCGCGCGGCTGCGATTGTCAAGGCGGTGACGCACTACCAGGACGCGAGTATCCTGGCGGAAGTGAGCAAAGACCTGGGCGAGCCGATGGTGGGGCGGAACGTATCCCAGATGCCGGAGCTGGAGCGGATCGCCGGGCGCGGTTGGTAGTAAGGGCGGGGTGATTCCGCCCCTACAAAACGATCATGAGAATCGGTGTGCTCGCCCTGCAGGGCGATTTTGCGGAACATGTTGCCATGCTCAAGCGCCTCGGTGTGGACACTGCCGAAGTGCGTTTGCCAGAGCATCTCAAGGGCCTGGACGGATTGATCATTCCGGGCGGCGAGTCCACAACAATCGGTAAGCTCGCCGTGGCGTATAACCTGATGGAGCCGCTCAAGGAATTCGGGCGACGTCACGCCATGTGGGGCACGTGCGCGGGCGCGATCTTTATGTCAAAAGACATCAGCCGTGACCAGCCTCTGCTCGGACTGATGGATATCAAGGTGGCGCGGAACGCGTTCGGACGGCAGGTGGATTCATTCGAAGCGGACCTGGACGTGCCGGAGCTGAAACAAGCCACGAACACCAAGGATGACTACCACGCGGTCTTTATCCGCGCCCCGATCATCGAGGCGGTGGAGAGAGATGCGAAGGTCCTCGCTTCGGTGCCAGATGGGAGAATCGTCGCCGCGCAGCAGGGACATCTGCTGGCGACCTCGTTTCACCCGGAGCTGACCAATGACGCGCGATTCCACGAATATTTCCTTTCGTTGGTGGATTGAATCGTACCGCCTGCAAGCGCAGGACTCTCATTAAAATTTTTGGATTGCTTTGGCGTTTCGGTCGGCAATGACATATAATTTCACTATGTCTATCCGGCCGCTGGCTATCTTCGATCTGCCATACCTGTACAGCTTTCGCGACCAGGCAATCGGTCTCGATACCGCGCGCACGCTGACGCGCGGGAATCCACTGGGCGCGGTAGGGTTGTTCGCCTACGTCAACCCAGTGCGGCACATCTATTCTGCGATTATCAACGGCGGGGGTGAGTCTGTTCTTGCGGGAGTCATTCACACTCGCAACGATGCCTTCGCAAAATTGCTGTTCATTGCCCCCTCCTCGCAGCTCGATCATCCCAATTTACCCGAGCTGATCGAGAAACTGGCGGAGCAGGCTGGCGAGTGGGGAGCATTCCACGTTTTGGCGGAAGTCGATGAGACCAGCAATGCCTTCGTTTCTCTGCGCAGGGCAGGCTTCTCCGTGTATGCCTGGCAGCGTATGTGGGATGTCTCTCACGTCAACGAAACAAATTCATCCTTTCCCTGGACGCGGGTAAAGTCCACAGATATGCCCTCTGTGCAGAGCCTGTATCATCAGATTGTGCCGCCGTTGTTGCAGCCGGTGGAGCCCCATCCCAAAACGGCCCTCGGTTGGATGTGTAATGAAGGTATGAGGTGTTATGTAAGCGCGACACAGGGCGCGTATGGAATCGTTTTGATCCCGCTCATCCACCCTGAAGCGACGAATGTAAGTGCAAAGCTGGTCTCTTTGATCAACCACCTGCCGGACCGGCGCAACCGGCCTGTATATATTTGTGTGCGCTCCTATCAAGCTTGGCTGGAGCCTGTCCTGGCAGACCTTGGTGCGCAAGGGGCGGATCGGCAGGCAGTGATGGTGAAGCATCTGGCGCGCCTCGTGAAAGAGGAGCAGACCGTCCCGGCGGTGCCCGACGGTGTGAGCGTGCAGCCCTCGCGAGTGAGCAGAATTGAGGGCAAACAATAGCACCCCGAACGACTCTAGCCGGCGCGTTCGATATTAACATCTTTCCAACATTTGCTTTTCCCCATTTCTCGTATAATTGGACCATATTCAACAGATCACACAAGAACTGTTTTCGGTTATCCTCTGGATGTTCGCGCAATACGATATTCGCAACCGGGCAGGTATCATAAAATGGTCATCATTTCGTTTTAATTCTGTAAGCCGCCGATTCTGGCAAGCTCAAGCGGCGCAAGTAACTCCGGGATAATCCCGAATTGCTTTCCCAATCCTGTTTAGTAACAACTGATTATATATGACACAATTAAAAATAACAGACGATCTCGATGCTCTTCTCGATGTGCTTCCGCTTGACATCCGTCACGCAGTGGAGGAAGCCAACGATACTGAGAACCTGCTCGAGATCATCCTTGATTTAGGCCGTGTGCCTACTGCCCGTTTTGTGGATCGCGAGATCAATCTGCGCGAGACCGAAGTGACGCGCGCGGAAATCGACTATGTCGACGAGCGCACGGGCGAGTTCGACGCAGATAACCGCGCCGGCATTGAGCGCACCCTGCATCGCATCTCTGCCATTCGTAACCGGCGTGTGGCAGTCGTCGGGCTGACCCTGCGCGTTGGCCGCGCTGTCTACGGCACGGTGGACATCATTCAGGACATCATCGAGTCGGGCAAGTCGGTGCTGATCCTCGGTCGCCCGGGGGTGGGCAAGACCACCATCCTGCGTGAGGCGGCGCGTATCATCGCCGACAATAAGCGTGTAGTCATCGTCGACACTTCGAATGAGATCGGCGGGGATGGCGATGTGCCCCACCCTGCCGTTGGCAAGGCGCGCCGCATGCAGGTGCGCGAGCCTATGCTCCAGCACGAGGTGATGATCGAAGCAGTCGAAAACCACAACCCCGAGGTCATCGTGATCGACGAGATCGGACGTGAGGCCGAAGCCGCGGCGGCGCGTACCATTGCCGAGCGTGGTGTCCAGCTGATCGGTACCGCCCACGGGCAGACGCTCGACAACTTGCTGCTCAACCCGACCTTGAGCGACCTCGTCGGTGGGATCGAAGCGGTGACGCTTTCCGACGAGGAAGCGCGCCGACGGGGCACCCAGAAAACGGTCCTGGAGCGCCGCGCGCCGCCCACCTTCGATGTACTGATCGAGATCCAGACCCGCGATCGTTTTGCGGTCCATCTCGACATCATGGCGTCGGTCGACGCGCTCCTGCGCGGATTCCCGCTCTCGCCGGAGATCCGGACGCGCGATGAGAAAGGCAACATCCAGATCGAGAAATCCATGGCGACATCCACATCTCGAATGGATGCCAAAGAAACCAAACCACCTCGCCGCGGACGACAACCGTTGGGAGTCGGAACCCCCGAAGAGCCCACACCCGTTTCCACGCGTCTCGAACAGGCGAACGCAACCCGCTTCGAGCCCAGCCGTGGCACGGCGTTGCAAACAGTAAAAGTATATCCACATGGTGTGGCGCGCAACCGGCTGTCGCAGGCTGCCAAGCGACTCGGTGTGCCGGCTGTAGTCGTGAAGGACGTAGACGATGCCAATGCCCTGGTCACGCTGAAGACCTATTACCGTGACCGCCAGCAGACGATCGTGGATGCCGAGCATCGCGGCATGCCAATTTATGTGCTGCGCGCTAACACCGTCTCACAGATGGAACAATTCCTGAGCGACCTTTTCAACCTTTCATCCCAGGATCAGTTTGCATCCTCCGACTTGAGCGACGTCAAGACACAAACTCAGCAGGCGATCTCGGCGGTGCTCAACGGCGAGCGCTGGGTGGATTTGCCGCCGGGACCGGCATTGGTGCGGCGTTTACAGCATGAGATGGCGCGGAATGCCGAGCTGGTCAGCCATTCCTATGGCAAGGAACCCCGCAGGCATGTGCGTATCTTCCGAGAGTAAGCTGATTGGATCGAGGAGATGGGACAGGCGTTATGTCTGTCCCGTTTTGTTTAAGAGCAATCCTCGGTGGTATTTAAAAATGATGAAACCGTAAGGTCACAGACCATCGTTAGGCGCTACAATAGGGACATCATCGAAGCCTCATGGAGAGGATTACATCATGAAACCTATTTCTTATGCAGCCATCATTGTCCAGAATTTGGAAGGCGAAGTTTTGCTGCTCCTGCGCGAGAACAAGTCCACCCCGCTCTATCCGAAACATTGGACGTTGATCGGAGGCAAGGTGGAACCTGGCGAGACCCCTGAGATGGCAGCGCAGCGCCAGCTCCGAGAAGAAACGGGTATGGACCCCGAGCTGTCGTTCTGGAAGTGTTACGAGAGGCAGCACCCGCTTTTTACGATCGACCAGCATATTTTCACATGTAAAGCGGAGGACGCCCCAAGCCTGCTGGTTCTGGGCCGAGATGCGCAGTTTTTTAAACCCTCCGAGGTCGCATATTTGAAAATCGGCTATGGATTCAAAGATCTCCTGCAGGAGTATTTCTTGACGGCGGTGGATCATCGGCATGTTCATTACGCTTGAGGGACCGGAAGGTTCCGGCAAGACGTCGCATCTTCCTCATCTTGTGGAACACTTACGCGAGAGAGGCTATATTGTCTTTCCGACGCGTGAACCTGGCGGGACATCCATCGGCGAGCAGATCCGGGAAGTCATCCATGACCTGAAAAATGTGGAGATGCACCCACGCACGGAGACGCTGCTTTACCAGGCAGCCCGCGCTCAGATCGTGGAACAGGTCTTCAAGCCGCGCTTAAAGGCTGGCGAGATTGTTATCTCGGATCGCTACTATGACTCGACCATTGCTTACCAGGGGTATGGGCACCAGCAGGATCTGGAGCAGGTCCGCGCGTTGGTGAGATATGCGACAGGTGGATTGGTGCCGGATTTGACGGTTCTGCTGAATGTAGATGTTGAAGAGGGATTAAGAAGAAAAAAGAAAGACAATGAATGGAACCGGCTGGACGCATACACAATCGAGTTCCATAAACGAGTGCATGCGGGGTATGCCGAGATGGTAAAGCAAGAGCCCGACCGCTGGGTGGTGATTGATGCAGGCAAAGAGTGGGATGAAGTGCAGGAAGAGCTGCGGCTGGTAATCCTGGGGCGATTAACGGCAACGCAAACAGCTTCTCCGTAAGTTCGCCCTGAAAAGATCCCTCTCCATCAACGGGAGAGGGTTTTTCTTTGCTGCGACTCTGAGATACAATCCACCTATGACAGCTGACTCTCAAAAGGATCTTCAGTATCTAAAAGCGGTCGGGCGGGTGTGCGCGGAGACACTGCGCAGGATGATGGGACAGGTCCGTGCGGGGATGACCACGCGCGAGCTTGACGAAGTCGGTCGCGCGTTCCTTGAAGCGGAAGGCGCACGCTCGGCGCCGCAGGTCACCTACAACTTTCCGGGCGCGACCTGCATCAGCGTCTCGCCGGTGATCGCCCACGGCATTCCGAATGAGCATGTGTTGCGTGAAGGCGAGCTGATCCACATCGACGTCTCGGCGGAGCTGGATGGCTATTACGCCGATACCGGCGCATCCATGATCGTTTCGAAGCGCGAACGTAGCCTGGAAAAGCTGCTGGATGCCACCCGAGCAACGCTTACAAAAGCCCTCCACGCGGCGAAGGCAGGCAACCCCCTAAACGGAATCGGGCGAACGGTCCAGAACGAAGCACGCAAGCGCGGCTATAACGTAATTTACGATCTCACCGGTCATGGCATCGGACAAAGTCTGCACGAGTCCCCAAGAGAAATCCTGAATTATTACAACCCAAATGACCGGCGTATCCTTCATGAAGGTTTGGTATTGGCGGTCGAACCGTTTCTGACAACCGGCATCGGACGCGTGGTGGAGGAAAAGGATGGCTGGGCGCTGCGCACGATGGATAGAGCCATCGCCGCCCAGTTCGAGCATACGATTGTTGTCACAAAAAATGAGCCAATCATCTTGACACTGTAGATGCAGATTCACCTTTTCTCCACACCCGGCGAAAATGACATCCGCTATATCGTAGAAGCGAGTCGTCCTTATCTTGAAGACAAGGATGATCCCATCGTGGCGTACATGCCGCTGGCGTCCCTGTATGCCGAGCGCTGGCTGGAGTCAAACGAGAAATCTTTTCGAGGGCTTGCCCGGTTGGAATCGGTCAACACC
>DATHTH010000401.1:0-4185 GCA_035463495.1 Anaerolineales bacterium
TCATACTTGTCAACCCGAACAGCCCCACAGGCCAGCACGTGCCGAAAGAAACACTAGAGGGGATCCTGAAGGCTGCCCCTCCATCTACCCGCGTTTGGATCGACGAGACCTACGTGGACTATGCTGGTCCAAACCAATCTGTGGAGCACTACGCAGCTAATTCTGCAAATGTGGTGATCTGTAAATCCATGTCCAACGTCTATGCACTGTCAGGAGTGCGCTGCGCTTATCTTTGTGGTCCAACGTCTATGATAGAAGAACTCCGGCCCATTTCCCCGCCCTGGGCGGTCAGCTTGCCGGGACAAATCGCCGCCTGTGAAGCCTTGAAAGCCATCTCCTATTACGAAAAAAGATGGCAGGACACCCATATCCTACGCGAAGAACTAGCGCAGGGATTACAGAAACTCGGCTGGGCGGTCTTGCCAAGCTGTGGCAACTTTTTACTCTGTCATCTTCCGGTAGACCAACCAATGGTCGCGGACCTCGTGGAAACCTGCCGCGAACGGAAACTCTTCCTGCGGGACGTGTCGAGCATGGGCAAGTGCTTTGACCAGCGTACACTACGGGTTGCAGTAAAAGATCGGAGGACCAACTCTGTAATGTTGGAAATCCTCCAGGAAGTCCTTTCCGAACTAGGTTTAGAAACATTTCAGGAGGGGCGACTCCCAGGTTGAAGGGGATGCAGTTATTATCCTACGCCGCATCCCACCGAACACCAGCAGTGCAATTGATTTGTTACTCCACCTGTGCAAGGGCGGTCAGCAGCAGGATCAAAACGCCGGAGATTGCCATCAAGTTGGAATAGGTGCGGAAGCGGCGGATGCCTAGTTTCGCGCTGTTGGTAGAGCTCATCATGGACCCCACTCGCAGCAGGGCGTTGAACCAGAAGCCGAGCCCGATCATCGCGACGATCAACAGGTGCTTGACCAGCATCATTGCGGACCAGAAGTTGCCGAAATCGCCCACCCCTAAATAATTCGGATCGGCAAACATCAGATAAATACCGGTCACCATGAAGACCACCAAAGATGCATACATCCAGGGGCGGCTGCGCTTCGAGATCGCGCTGAGAAAAGTCCCGCCATTCGTTTGGAGGACAGGCAGGTACAGGATGGAGAGCAAAAGGTAGTGCCCAATGAAGACGACGGTTGCCAGGGCATGGAGCCATACAGATAGAGCGATCAGGATTTGTGACACTGTTATTGTCCTTTCGATGTCAATTGCTGTAACTCAAAGCCCAGCGCCCGGTCAAAACTGGAATGCCCGAGCATCACAATGCCTGCCAGCTGCAAGCCGGGAAAACGCATCAGGCTGCCCGTCAGGTATAGCAGGATCGATAACGCCCGGTGATGGATAACGTTGTAGATAACTGCGCCTATCTTTGTATTGATCAGGTAGCCTGCCAGACTGATATCCGGCACGAAGAAGAGCAGCGGGAACCACCACCAGGCGTAATCCAGCATCAGAAAGAGATAGAAGGATAGAATGACGAGCGTTATTTCTTCCAGCCTTAGAAGTATTTTCATAGTCTTCTATTTTTCGGGCAGGTTGCGCAATACTGGCGTTATGCTGTAGGTCGGTTCTGCTTACATTCGACGTGGAAGGAACGTATAGATCGTCACCCATGCCAGTCCGATGACCAGCAGCAGGCGCAGCCAGAGCGGCCAGGATGTCTCCCAGATCCACAGGCCTGCGGTCACCGGCAGGACGAGAACCCATACTGCGCCCTGGACGATCCATGGCAAGCCCCGGAAGGACGTCCAAACACTATCTAAAAGCGCCTGGTTGAAAAGAAGCGCGGCGGCGAAGCCGAGCCACAGAAGGGTCAGAATGCTAAACGCTCCAATATTGATGATCATGTTCATGGTAAAGTTCTCCTTTTTTCTGGCAGTGTAGCCGAGGAGAAATAAAGACTCCCCTGCCGGTGGGGGAGTCTTCACTGTCCAAGTGGACAGTGCGGTCATAGTTATCCTTCTATGCCAGAGGCTCAGTCATCCTGTGGCTGTGTTTCCACCAGCACCTGATTCACCATCACATCCACGAACTGGTGGAGGTTGCTGCCGTCCAGTCCATGCCCGCCCTCCAGCCAGGTCAGTTCCTTACGCGGCGCGTCGAGCACGTTGTAATATTCCTCGACAATCGTGTACATAGCGTTGACGTCGTTGCGCCCGGCAAAGAGGTAGACCGGTACCTCCAATGTGGGCGCTTGCGTAATGAAGTCCAGGTCTTTCAACTGGGGATAGATGGCATTGAACGAGTCGATAATCCCGCGCGTGTGGTTGATCTTGTCCACGTAGCCATATTCCGAGGCGAAGAACGGGATGATCGGGACGATTACACTCAGTCGCGGCGCGCCCATGTAGACATTCAGAACGTCCAGATAAGCAGTGTATCTGCCGACAATGTTTTCGCCGGTGTAGGGGGGCGGTCCGTTGCGGCGCAGCGTCTCAAGCGTTTTCGTATCGCCCCTTTTGGTCAGGTAATCGAGGGCCAGCTCATAGCCGAGGATATCGTTCTCGGTCGTGTTGACCATCTGTCCATTGCCGATGTAGGCATGGAACAATTCCGGATGTTGCTGGACCAGGTTCACGCCGATGATGCTCGACCAGGATACACCATACACATAAATCTTGTCCTGATTAAAGCGCTCCCGCAGATATAGTGTGAGCGCGTATGCATCGTCGACAAAGCGTTGGGTGGTGAGACTGGAAATCGGGATGGAATGATAGGATTTCCCCGTGCCAGGCTCGTCCCAGGCGACAATCACAAAATCTTTCTCCAGAGGCTCGAACAGGGAGCGTGTGGCAAAGCCGCCTCCGCCCGGGCCGCCCATGCCAAGATGGAGCAGAATCGGTTTGTTCATGTCATGCCCGCGAATCGTGATCCATTGCTCGCTGCCATTGATGGTGACTTTTTCGAGTGTGGCGATCGAGCCGGGGATCGGTTGTCCGTTCGCATCCCGGATCGGCGGAGTGGCGGCGAAATACTGCGACGCCGAGACCGCCAGCAGGCTGACCAGGAAGAACCCGCCAAGCACCGCACGGATATCTACAGATGCCTGCATGAAGCGAAAATGGAGTAAGACCAGCGCCAGATCCGCAACGCCCAGCGGGATCCAGACCCAGGCTGGCACTGCGGTCGTGAGGGGAAGCAGAATCACGGGAACAGCCAGCAGCAAGGCGATCAGTGTCGCAAGGATGCGAGCGATTGTTATTGCGATCTTTACGAACGATTTACCCGCAGCCGGTTGGGACCTGGCTGCGGTGTGCGAATGTGTTGTATGTATCGTGCTCACCTTTGTCTCCTGTTCTCAAAATGGATTGACTGGTGACGGCGCACAGTTAGAAGACGTGCGTCTTCCTATGCGAGCTCATCGATAATCCGTGCCGCTGCCAGCCGCCCGGATACCATTGCAGTGGGCATGCCTGTGCCAGGATGGGTGCTTGCGCCGACGAAGTACAGGTTGTGATAGCGCGAGTGCCTGTTGCTTGGACGGAAGTAGCCTAGTTGCGTCAGGTTGTGGCACAGACCGTGCGTGGAGCCTTTCATCAGGTTGTAGCGCTTGCGCCAGGAAAGCGGCGTGTAATTGACCTCGAATTTGATGTGCTGCTGGATGTCTGTAATTCCCAGCATTTCCAGGCGGCGGAATACCTGCTGCCGCGCCCGGTCCCGGATCGCCGCCCAATCCTGGCCGCCGTTTTCGCTCATGTGTCCGACCGGGACGATGGCGATCAGCGTATCCTGTCCCTCAGGACCCATAGAGGGATCGAGCCGCCTCGGGGCGTGGACATACAGACAGGGATTGGCTGGCAGGCTTAGCTCCCGGATGATGGAGTCGAAATTTGCGCGGTAATCGTCCGCCAGGAAAAGGGTGTGCGGAGGCAGTTGCTCATACGGCTTGTCCACCCCCCAGAAGAAGCTGATGACGGAACATGAGAAACGCTTTCGGGTCAGTCGCTCCGCGTTTCCATCCGGAGGCAGTAAATTCTGGTAGACATACGGCAGGTCAGCGTTGGCAAGCACGGCCTCCGCCTCGAGCCTGTAACCGTCGCGCAAGATCACGCCGCGGGCTTGATCCTTGATCACGTCGATTTGCTTCACCGGGACGTCGAACTGGAACTCCACACCCGCCTCCACTGCCAGTTTCATCAGCGCCTGCACAATAGAGTACATCCCGCCTTTCGG
>DATHTH010000402.1:0-5627 GCA_035463495.1 Anaerolineales bacterium
CAGCAAGAAATCCGTTATAGAGACCCTGGTTCGCTGCCAGAGTCGCAGACGATTCGGCGACCTCTTTCGACATTCTAAATGTCTTCCTGCCAACAGGATGGTTCCAAAGGAACATTTCCAGCACGAGGAAGCCAATGTGCAAAACCGCGACAATGGCGATAATAGCGTTCGCTACAATTGTCATTTCAATCTCCTGGGTGAAGGATTCGGGCAATAGTAGCATACTTCCGGTTCTCGTGTAAAATCCTCGGATAATGTCATTGCGAGGGCGTAGACCGAAGCAATCTCCTAATAGACGGAGATTTCGCACCTGCCAAAGGCGTCTCGCAACGACGGAGGAGACCTCATGCCCTATGAACTGATCCTGACCGAAACGCGGGGTCGAGTCGGGTTGATCACGCTCAACCGCCCGCAGGCGATGAATGCCCTGAACAACCAGCTGATGGGCGAGTTGATGGACGCCCTCGAAGCCTTCGATAAAACGGAGGCTATTGGCGCTATGGTGATTACCGGCAACGATAAAGCCTTTGCCGCAGGCGCCGATATCAAAGAGATGGCGGATAAAACCATCCACGACATGATGGATAGAGATCATATTGCGGTCTTCGGCAGGATCCGCACGATCCGTAAACCGGTCATTGCCGCGGTCTCCGGGTGGGCGCTGGGTGGGGGCTGCGAGGTCGCTTTATCATGTGACATGATCATCGCCTCGGAGTCGGCAAAGTTTGGCCAGCCGGAAATCAATATCGGCGTCATTCCGGGGGCGGGCGGGACACAGCGCCTTACCCGCGCGGTGGGCAAAGCCATCGCTATGGAAATGATCCTCAACGACCGCAGGTTGACAGCCCAGGAAGCATATCAGTTCGGCATGGTGAATCGCGTAGTTCCCGTGGAAAATTATCTGGACGAAGCGCTCAAACTGGCGGAGGAGATCGCCTCGCGTGCTCCGGTGGCGGTACGCGCCGGAAAGAAAATGATCAACCAGAGTTTCGAGCGAACTCTCGCAGACGGTCTTGCCGAGGAAAAACAGGAATTTTACAATCTCTTCGCCACCGAGGACCAGAAGGAAGGTATGCAAGCTTTTATCGAAAAACGCGCCGTGCGATGGAAAGGCAAGTAAATGCCTGATCATGGTGAAATTCTATCGGCATTTCAATCACTCGGACTCCAGGACAAGCCGGTTATCGCGCACGCGTCCTTAAAGCCACTCGGCTTTATGGAGGGGGGTGCAGAGACTGTACTGGATGCCATGCTGGCTTCCTTCGCCAGTCTCATTATGCCTACGTTTACTTATAAGACAGAAATTATTCCTGATGTGGGGCCGCCAAACAACGGCATTCAATATGGCAGCGGGCAGGATCACAATAAACTGGCAGAGCCATTTCACTCGGGTATGCGCGCCGACCGCATGATGGGAGTACTGGCAGAGACGCTGCGTAACCACCCTGCTGCCACCCGGACCGCGCACCCGATCCTTTCGTTCGCGGGCATCAATGCGGAACCGATCCTGTTTACACAGACACTCTACGAGCCGTTGGCTCCTATCGCGGCACTGGCAGAAATGGATGGCTGGGCTGTGTTGATCAACGTGGACCAGACTGCCAACACAAGCATCCACTACGCAGAGAAGCTCGCCGGACGGAAGCAATTCGTCCGCTGGGCGCTGGCGGGCGACCGTGTGGTGGAATGCCCGAATTACCCCGGAGATTCGATGGGGTTCGACCGGATCGAGCCTTACTTGAGCTCTGACACGCGTCGTGTACAGCTCGGGGAAGGATTTGTTCAGGCTGTGCCGCTGCAGCGACTCTTCCAGGTGGTAAAGGAATTGATAAAACAAAATCCGCTCGCTTTGCTGTGCGAGCGGTTCGACTGCGAGCGGTGTAACGCGGTGAAGCCTACTGGAAGGTAATTTCTTCCACGCGCCAGCTCTCCTCACCCATGAGCTTCTTTAAGCGGTCGAGGACTTCGGTGCAGACCCGCGTCGTATCGTTGGGGAAATCGATCAGGTGACCCTTCCCCTCTTCGAAAATGTGAAAACTGAACCGGTCACGCCCGTGGAAGGAGATAAGGGTGCCGAAAATGGTCTTAATCCGGCGCCGGTCGCGCTCCCTGTCGCCGGTTGAGCGCAATACCACCGTGATCTGCTGCGGAGGGTGATCCTTGTCTTTTTCCTCCTGCGCCAGCGGGATATACAGCGACGGCAGCATATCCGGGTAATGCGTCAGCTTGGATTCGATGGGCTGGACGAAGACCGACTCCTGCACGACCCGGGGCGGTTCCTGTCCATTGGGCTTGATCTCCGGATTCTTTGGCTCGGGTTCCTTAGTTGGCTGGTCAACAGGTGCCCTGTTGACCGGCGGTTCGGTGACCTTCGGCTCGGGGCGCGCCGCGATCGTCGCCTGCTCGAACGAGGGCTGCCACTGCGTCTCCCAGTCATCCGGGAAATTATCGGGCGGCGGAGGCATATCGTCGAGCTCTGAATCGGCAGCGTAGGATGGGCTCGGGGTTTCGGTGACCTGGCGCGCCGGCGAGGGGACGCTGGGCCTGGCGGGAACACTCTTCTCGGGCGGGGGACTTTGCTTAGGTTGTGGAGCCGCCGATTGCGCCGGTTCAGTCTTCGGCTGGGAGGGCGGCGGGGTATCCAGCGATTCGAGGATGCGGATCTCCGTCCGGATCTCGTCCACCAGTATCTTCGGGGGCGAGTTGGTGGCGTCCGCCTTCCCTTCGACGATCACGATCTGCCCGACCTTGAGCTGCTCCTGCGACTTCTGCCAGGTCTTCGGGAACAGCACCAGCTCGATGTTGCCCTGGACATCTTCCAGCGTGACAAAGCCCATCGGCTTGTTGGTTTTGGTCGTATACGGGCGTACGGCTGTGATGAGACCCGCCACGCGGACTTTTTCCTCGTGCTGCGCCTCCTGGAGCTGGCCCGAAAAGTAGCTGACGATCTGAGCAAAGGTCTTCTGGTAAGGCGTGAGCGGGTGGTCGGAGATATATAAACCGATGAGCTCGCGCTCCCAGTTCAGCATCTCACGCTTATCCACGTTGCTCACGTCGGGAAGGTGGATCTCCTCGACTACGCCGGTGACCTCGCCGAACAGAGACATCTGCCCCGACTCCGCGGCGCGGAAATGATGGCTGCTGATAGAGACGATCCGGTCCAGCGAAGCCAGCAGCGCCGAGCGGTTGCCAAACGCGTCCATCGCGCCAACCTTGATCAGGCACTCGAGGGCGCGCTTGCCCATGAGGCGCAGATCCACGCGGCGGGCAAAGTCGTTCAGGTTCCGGAACTTGCCGTTGTTCTTTCGCTCTTCGATCGCCAGTTGAACCGCCGCCTGCCCCACGTTCTTGATCGCGCCCATGCCGAAGCGGATGCTGGGCTTGCCGTCGGCCTCGGCGTCTTCGATCTCAAAATCCCAGCCCGAAGCATTGATATCCGGGGCCAGCACCGGCACACCCATGTTACGGGCTTCTGCTACGTACAGAGCCACGCGATCGGTCTGCCCTGCGAATGCCGACATCAATGCCGCCATATATTCGGCGGGATAGTTTGCCTTCAGATAAGCGGTTTCAACCGAGATGACGCCGTAGTCAGCCGCATGGCTTTTGTTGAAGCCATAACGCGCGAATTCTTCCCAGTCGCTGTAAATGGCTTCTGCGATTTCCTTTGCCATCCCCTTATTCACCGCGCCGGCGACGAACTTGGCGCGGTGCTTTTCGATATCTTCTTTTTTCTTCTTGGAAATGGCTTTACGCAGATCGTCCGACTCGGAGGGAGTATAGCCTGCCAGCTCCACGGCGGCGCGCATGAGCTGTTCCTGGTAGACCGGGATGCCATACGTATCCTGGAAGATCGGCTGCAGGGCGGGATGCCTGTACTCCACTTCTGCCTCGCCGTGCATACGCGCGATGTAATCGGGGATGAACGCCATCGGACCTGGGCGGTAGAGCGCCACCATGGCAATGATATTATCCAGTGTCTTGGGCTTCATCTGCACCAGGTAGCGCGTCATGCCCGTGCCTTCCACCTGGAAGATGCCGGCGGTGTGACCGCTGCCCATCAGCTCGAATGCCTTCGGATCGTCCAGCGGAATATTATCCAGATCGAACTTGATGCCGTGCCGTCTCTCGATCAGGTCGCAGGCTTTTGCCATGACGCTCAACGTGATGAGTCCGAGAAAATCCACCTTGAGCATGCCGAGCTTCTCGAGAATACCCATCTCGAACTGCGTCACCGTCTTAATGGGCGTCTCTTCCGAGTTCGACGTGGGACGGTGCAGGGGCAGATACTCGACGATGGGCTTGTCGGAGATCACCACGCCCGCGGCGTGCGTCCCCGCGTTGCGGACGGTGCCCTCCATCTTCGCCGCGGTATCGATCAGCTCACGCAGGTGCGGCTGCGAGTTGTAGATCTCCTTGAACTCCGGCACAGCCATGGCGTCCTGCATGCTAATCTGCCTGCCAGGCACAGCCGGGACCAGTTTTGCCACTCGATCGATCTCCGGCAGGGGAATGTCGTTCACCCGAGCCACGTCGCGCAGGGCGGCTTTGGTGCCCATCGTGCCGAAGGTGATGATCTGGGCGACCTTGTCGTCCCCGTACTTGCGCACGCAGTACTCGAGCATCTCTGCCCGGCGATCGTCGCGGAAATCCAGGTCAATATCGGGCATCGAGACGCGCCCGGGGTTCAGGAAGCGCTCGAACAGCAGAGCGTGCTGCAGCGGATCGACCAACGCAATCTTCAACACATACGCGACGATGGAGCCTGCCGCCGAGCCGCGGGCGTTGTACCAGATGTTGTTTTCGCGGGCATGCCGGCACAGGTCCCAGACGATGAGGAAGTACGCGGCAAAGCCCATTTTGTTGATTACGCCCAGCTCATAATCGAGCCTCTCCTGCACTTGCTGGCTGGCGGCGCGGCTTG
The DNA here is from genome assembly GCA_035463495.1 of Anaerolineales bacterium. Classification (GTDB taxonomy): domain Bacteria; phylum Chloroflexota; class Anaerolineae; order Anaerolineales; family Villigracilaceae; genus Defluviilinea. The sequence goes on from DATHTH010000402.1 coordinate 4,925, forward strand.
CGTAGCGCTCCCGGGCGCCCTCCTCGCACAAATAACGCAGGTACGTCTCGGCTGTGTAGCCTTCCGGGACCGGAAAGTGAGGCAAGTGATAGCCCTTAGGCTCCAGGTCCACGTTGCAGCGCTCGGCAATCAACAATGTATTGCTCAAGGCTTCGGGGATTTCCGCAAAGAGCCGGCTCATCTCCTGGGGCGTGCGCAGGTAGTACGAATCATCGGTCATGCGCATGCGCTCGGGATCGCTGAGCAGGGTATTCGTCTGGATCGCAAGCAGGATATCCTGCAGGCGGGAATCGCTCTGGTTGATGTAATGCACGTCGTTGGTGGCGACGTACTTTGCCGAGTAGCGCGCCCCCATTTCCACCAGCTTGCGGTTCAGGTCGGTGATTTCCTTGATATTATGGTGCTGCAGCTCGACGAAGAACCGGTCGGGACCGAACACATCGTAATACCAGTTCATGCGCCGGACCGCTTCTTCGGGATTATCGTTCAACAATGCACGCGGGATCTCCGCGGACATACACCCGGAGGTGCAGATAATCCCTTCGGAATGAGCTGCTAAAAAGTCATGATCGATACGGGGATAGTAGTAGAAGCCTTCAAGCTGCGCCGCCGAAGATATCTTCAGCAGGTTCTTATAACCCGTCTCGTTTTCTGCCAATAGCAGGAGGTGATAGGAAGAGCGGTCTAGCTTGGAATCGCGGTC
>DATHTH010000403.1:0-8647 GCA_035463495.1 Anaerolineales bacterium
GTGAGAGTGCAAAGAGCGCGAAGAAAGCCCCCTACTCTTCGCGTCCTTTGCGCGCTTCGCGGTTAATCATGCTCCCACAACGAGGAAGCACGATTAGACGCCCTGCTCAGGGGATGTTGCTGATCACCTTTTCGGCATCGATCAGCTTATCGGCATTGGGCAAGATGAACGTGAGAGCGGTGCGAATGATCTCAGAGTCTGATCACCTGCCCCGGATAGATCCGGTTGGCATTCGGGATGCCGTTGATCTGCTGGAGGTAGCGCCAGCTGACGCCGTAATAGCGGGCGATGCTGCCAAGCGTGTCGCCGCGGCAGACCACCCAGTAGCTGCCATACAGATCCCAGCCCGGGCCGCAATAGCCGCCCGGACCACCGACATTATCCGGCTCCTGATACCCGCCATCATAGCCAGGCATGCTCAGCACCTGTCCCGGGTAGATGTAGCGTTCATAGAACGTCCAGGGGTTTGCGGCACGCAGCTCTGCGAGCGAAACACCGCAGTGGCGGGCGATCTTTGCCAGCCAGTCGCCGCGCTGCACCACATAATAGCTGCCGCACCACGATTGGGCCTGGGCATTCCGGGTTGCCGCAAGGCTTGCCAGCAACATCGTCAGGATGAGTAACAATTGGATGAGTCTCTTTGCCGACATACTGTTTTCCTCCTTGCAGTGACGACAAGTGAAATCTCTGCAAAATCAGTGTACAACTTTTGCAGAAGAAATTCAATCACCTGTGAAACTCGATCCTGAAGTTTCGAACCGCGAAGTGCGCAAAGAGCGCGAAGAAAACCTGTTTTGTCTTCGCTCCCTTCGTGCCCTTTGCAGTTGAGGCTCTGATCTGAAATTGTGGTTGGCGTCAGGGTAGGCTGGCTTCCGAGAAGGAGAGGATATAACCGTTGATGTCACGGAAGTAAAATTCCTGCGTGCCATAGAAGGTCGTATGCAGGTCCACCACGATGTCCACCCGTTGGCGCAGCGCTTCATAGAGGTCGTGGATGCCTGTTACTTCGATGTAGAACGTCTGCGAGGCGCCGATCGGGCTGCCCGTGAGGGCGGGGACATTCTCCGAGAGGCTCGCGCGAGACTGGAACATCAACTCCACGCCATCCCTGTTCACGATCGCAAAGCTGAATGGCTCCTGCTCGGGCAGGGTCATAAGCACCCGGAAGCCCAGAATATCCCGGTAGAACGCCAGGGTCTGGCTAATGTCTTCGACCATCAGGTTGGGGGTGAGCTTTTTCAGCATGCCGGGTACCTCCTTTTCGACTGTACATAGAATACAGGAAAAGGAGAGTTCAAGCAAGCAGGTCACGTTGCTAACGTGACACTGCATGAGATCACGAGCAATGGCAGGTTAAAACCTGCCCTACAAGAAAGACCTCACAGAAATCCTGTGAAGTCTTTCATCATTTTGATCAAGGAGAGGCTAACAGAACGTGCCCGCACATGTGGTGAGAGTGGCAGGCGCGGACTGGTTGACCCCACCGCTCCGCGCAAAAAGTTGGTATGCCACTAAGACTTTCGCGTGGAACCTGAGGCGGGCTGGGAGGGCGCCTGCAGCCACGTCCGCACGGTCATGGCTTCCGGATGGATCGCCAGCGTCTGGCTGGTATCCAGGTCCACGTGGTTTGTGCGCAGCCAGCGCCACATGTTTGCAAGATCTTTCCCGACGAATTTTTCAAAGAGAAAGATGGGCATCGGGAAGCGGGAAGGATATTTTCCTGTCACTTCCCTGTAGATCTCCCGGCACTCCCACAGGGATTGCACGTCTGCGGACAATGGCAGGTCTTTGCCGACGTATTCTTCGGGATCCGCAAAGGCTTTGGCGGCGATCGCACCCACGTCTTGCACGCTGATCCAACCGATCGGGCGGTTCATCCCTGAGAGCTTTGGCCAGACATGCCAGGTGGAACCGCTCGGGTAATAAGAGGGGTCCGTCATTAATTCCATGAACGCCATCGGCCGCAGCCTCGTGAGCGGCAGTCCCAGCGCATTCAGGATATTTGTAATCTCCTCCTTGGCATCCCACTGCTCGATACCGGTCCTGACGTTCCTCCCCAGCCCCGCCGATCCGTAGACCACATGTTTGACGCCGGCCTTTTTGGCGGCTTCGGCGGCGTTCCTGCCCTGCTGGATCTCCACGTCGACCTTACCGGATACGGGGATCTGGATGTCGTAGACGCCATAGGCATTCTCGAACGCCGCTTCGAGGGAGGCTTTGTCCTCCAGGTTCGCCTGAACGATTTCCGCCCCCAGCGATCTCAGCTCGGCAGCTCTTTTCCCCTCCGGCTTGCGGGTGAGCGCTCTCACGCGCCAACCCTGCTTGAGCAGATGCCTAACTACCTGGCCGCCCTGCCGGCCGGTGGCTCCCACGACCGCGATGGTCTTCCCTTCGGTTGAAATCATGGCTTCTGTTCCTTTCTTGGCAAACTTGAAACGAGCCCGGTATCCGATCGAACGATGAAAAGGAGACTTATCTTGTCGATTTTTTTATATTTTACATAGGGAGCATCAGGTTTGCAATCCTCTGGCGCTCAGCATCGGCGTGTACGAGCGTTTCGGTCCCCACGTTTATTCGGCAGGCAGGGTGTGAGGTGTAGAATGCATGCGCCCGCCGCCAGGTATACCTGGCGGCGGGCGCATTGACTCTTCCCTTAGGATTTACAGCTTCAACGGTCGTTTCTACGATTCAGCGAGTGGGTGGAGATCTGTGCCTGTTACGATACGCAGATCACGAATCAACAGATGCCGCTACACCCCACACACTCCGATGCCATTGTAGTGGGGTTCCAACAGCAAGCTCTATGTACTCTACTTGGGCAGTCGCACGCGTAAACATAGGACTGCACCGGGCTACCCGTCACAACAATGTAAATGCCAACCCGTATCTCTTCGCTGGTAGCGCCCTGAAGTTCTTCCTTCGTCATCTCATAGAACTCTTTTAGCCGATCGAATGGAATGGCAGCCCTCTGGCTCCGCTGACGAAGAGCCTCTTCCATTGCTTCGCCATTCTCGCCCGGTTCCTCCATGGGACATTTGGCTATTGCATCCGCCGGTGCCAGGTAACCAAATTCAACGGAAAATGGCAGCACGCCGGGCTCACTGGCTGACTGATACCGGTCATAGGCCACCCGTAAGCCGACCAAAAAATAGTTATGGTCCAGGCTGCCCAGGTGTTCTTTTATGCTGGTCTCGATGCTTTTGAAAATCTGGTAGTGCGTCTCCACCGGGATCGGTCGTTCATCCTGTTGTGGTTCCGGTATATTTTCTCCGGGAGATGGGTTCTGTTCTCCTTCCGGGTACTGATCCTTATTCTTGACCGGCATAGCTTCCTCCTTATTACTGAATTACTGAGATGATTCGAATGTGCGGCACACATCTTCTCGACGCTGCCTGCCTTCATTACATCAAGGGCTTTTGGATGACCGTTTGTTTCTCGATTACAGAGCTGAAGTTTTCGTCGCTTGCTCTTTCCATATCCCTGGGAGCGTTCTCATCGCTCGAGCGGTCATGCTGTAGGCCTTCTTTTCCCCTTGCTATGTTCAGCACGACATTGGATTATAAATACTATACAACGAAGTCAACCAAAATTCAAGCAGGGAAATTTCTGTTTGCGCAGTATACTTATTTTATCGAGCAGTGCTTAGCCCTTTCGCCAGAGGGAGACCCACAATGGCACGCAGAAACGTTACAGTCGGAGCAATTCAAGGGAATCGGGGAAACGTAAACATCGCGGGCCGGGATCTGAACCAGACCTTTGAGACAATCTATAAACGCGCTCTCACAGCAGCCGAAGAAGCCGCCCAGGCGCGCAAACTGGAAAGCAGGCTGCTTGCGCAGGGGGTAGGCACGTTTGTGCAGAGTCTGTCTGCTCTGGTGAACGAGGGTACGGCCAGCGACAGCCCGTATAAAGGACTCCTGGCCTACGGTCTGAACGAAGCAGACATATTCTACGGGCGCAATGAGGCGCGGAAGGACCTGCTTAACTACGTCAGGCAGGGCACATTAACAGTGCTGCATGCCGAATCGGGCGCAGGCAAAAGCTCTCTGCTGCAGGCCGGCATCGCTGCACAGGTTATCGCCAACGGGCATCTTGCGGTGCACATGCGGTCGTATGGCGCCGACCCGGCGGACGCCATTAAACGGATGTTCATCCCCGAGCTATCCCAGGTGCCAGTGCTGGCGCAGGGCTCTCTGCGCGAATTTCTGCGACAGGCCTGTGCGGTGCTGGGTCCCAGGCGTAGCCTGTATCTGCTCCTGGACCAGTTCGAGGTCTTCTTCGATACTCTTAAAAAGGAGGAACGCGCCGCATTTCTCCAGTCCCTGGCTGACTGCCTGAATGACCCGAGCCTGAAGGTGCGCTGGGTTTTGTCGCTGCGGGCCGAAGCCTTGAGCGATTTGGCGGAGCTCGAAGCGTTCGGTATCGCTCCGTTCAAGAATACCTATCGCCTCAATCGCCTGAGCCGGGCCGAAGCCCGGGAGGCGATCCTCGAGCCGGCCCAACGCTCTGGCATCCATTTTGAGCCGGCCCTGATCGATCATATCCTCGATACACTTGCAGTTAACGATGCAGTCATGCCGACTCACTTGCAGCTGGTGTGCTCTGCCCTCACAGACGATCTCCCCGAAGATAAGACCCTGACGCTTGCCTATTACACGGATCACGAAGGCGGAACGGAGGGAATCCTGCGTGACTACCTGAAGAGGCAATTGGAGAACCTGTCTTCCGAAGATCAGGCGCTGGCATGGAGAATACTGCGCTCGCTCGTCACCTCCGACCGCCAGCGGGCGGTGAAAACCTATGACGAAATCATCCAGGAGCTCAAAACCCGCGGGGTGAGTAAAAAGCAGATCGATACGATCCTGAGGAGGCTGGTGGAACGACGCCTGCTTTTTACGCAGCCTTCCGTAACCGAGACATTCGAGCTCGCCCACGATTATCTGATCAGCGAAATCGAGCTCGACCCTCAGGAGCAGGCTCGCAAAGCCGCCCAGGAGCTGCTCGACCAGGAGACACGGTCGTACCAGCGACATAACACGCTGCTCACCGGCGAGCGCCTGGCTGTGCTCGAGCCCCACCAGAACGAACTGCGCATTTCCCCGGCTGCTGAAGCTCTGTTGAGCGAAAGCAGAAACGCTGTGCGACGTGCAGAGCTGGAACGTGAGCGGCGCCGAAAATTCATGTTTTCAACCCTTTCCGTCCTTGCCGTTGTGATGGCTTTGCTCGCACTCTGGGGGTTTACAAGCTCACAGGAAGCCAGATCTCAGGCGAAAATTTCCCAGGTTGGAGAACTGACCACCCTGGCCCTCTCTGAGAAAGACAACCACTTTGACATGGCGCTGTTATTTGGCGTGGAGGCGTATCGCACACTTTCAAATTCGCGTACGGAAGGCGCATTATTGACTCTGGCAGATACCTATCCGGGATTAGAAGTGTACCTTTCCGGGCATCAAAGTTTTGTCTTCAGCGTTGCCTATAGCCCGGATGGCAAAACACTGGCTTCTGCCAGCGATGATGGCTCTGTTATTCTCTGGAATGTCAAAGATCCTGGTGCGCCCGCCAGGCTCGCCACACTTTCTGAAGAGAAGGGCTACCCCTCAAGCCTCGCTTTCAGCCTGGATGGGAGAGTGCTTGCTGCGGGAAATCTTAATGGAACCGTTAGCCTCTGGAAGGTGAACGACCCGGGTGCGCCCTCCAAACTTGTGACGCTAGAAGCACATGAATTTACGGTCACCAGCGTGGACATCAGCCCTGACGGGATGTTTCTAGCTTCGGGAAGCCGGGATAAGACGATCATTCTCTGGAATATCATGGACCCGGGTGCTCCTGCGAAGCAGGCTGTTCTTTCCGGGCATACGGGTGTTGTCACAAGTGTTGCTTTCAGCTCCCTACAGGGCGGCCAGGTGCTGGCTTCGGGGAGCAACGATGGCACCATTATCCTGTGGGATCTCAGTGAACCCGGAGCTCCCGATCAACGCGCTAGGCTCCTCGAACACGACGGCTGTCGCTTTGAGCAGACTGGCATGGGCGCTGTGTTCAGCCTTGCTTTCAGTCCCGACGGGAAACACCTCGCCGTGGGATGTGATGATGGCACGCTCATACTCTGGGAGGTAACTGACTCGGGGGTTCGGTCCGAGTACACTTCATTCCCTGTCCACGATCAGGCGGTTGCCGGGCTCGCCTTCAGCGCGGACGGCCAGCGCCTAGCCTCGGCTGCCTACGATGGCAAGATCATCGTGTGGGATATCAGCAACCCGGGTGTTTTGTCCCCAATCGAGACTCTCGCCGGGCATAGCGCTGCTGTAACCAGTGTTGCCTTTGATCCCAAAGATGCCGGGATGAGGCTGGCTTCCGGAAGTATGGATACGGCTGTGATCCTGTGGGATGTGAGCACTCGAAGGTCGCCCTCGCAATTTGTCAGCGTTTCTGCACATCCCCGTTTTGTCACTAACGTCCTCTTCCATCCCTTCGACTCTGGTGAGACTCTGGCTTCAGGCGGTGATGATGGGAGCCTCATCCTGTGGGATGTGAGCGATCCTACGGCTCCATCCCAGCTGGCCCCGCTTGCCGGACATACGGCTCGTATCAATGCTCTTGCCTTCGGCCCCGATGGGCGCATGCTGGTATCGGCAAGCGATGATCGCACTGCTATCATGTGGGATGTCAGCGATCGCTCCGCTCCGTCTCAATTGGTGACCCTTTCGGAATTCAATGCGAGTGTCTCTGCTGTTGCTTTCAGCCCCGATAGCCGGCGCCTGGCGACGGGTACCTGGGATAACAAAATCATCCTGTGGGATGTAGGTGAGCCAGACGCTCCCTCTCTGCTCGCGACACTTTCCGGTCATCGAGAGCCTCTGTCGAGCCTGGCATTCAGTCCCGTGGATGGCGGCAAAACGCTCGCTTCGGGGAGCTGGGATAACACTGTCATTCTCTGGGATCTGAGTGTCCAGGAGTCGCCCACACAGCTTTCGATACTTTCCGGACATAACAGCTTTGTGCTGAGTATCGCTTTCAGCCCAGACGGAAGAACATTGGCGTCCGGGGGAAATGACGGCGTTATCATCCTCTGGGATGTGCATGATCCAGAGGCGCCCATCCAGCTTGCCGAGCTTTCAGGACACACGAGTACTGTTGACAGCGTCACCTTCAGTCCGGATGGCAAACGATTGGCTTCCGGAAGTCATGATAACAGGATCATCCTCTGGGATATCAGCAATCTCAGCGCGCCCGTTCGCCTGGCTGCTCTTTCCGGTCACACGTCTGTGGTCTCAGGTGTGAGCTTCAGCCCGGCCGGTAATCAACTGGCTTCGGGGGGCTGGGACGGCAAGATCATCCTCTGGGATCTTGATCCACAGTTATGGAGCAAGAAAGCCTGTCAGCGCGCCGGCCGCAATTTCACACAGGCAGAGTGGGCACAGTATTTCCCGAATGACCCCTATCGGCAAACCTGTCAACAGTGGCCCAGGGGCGAATGAATGAAGCCAAGCGCACAAGAGTTTCATCAAATGGTAGTGAGGTAATAATGCCAAGGAAAAAACGTGCAAGCAGCAGCAAGTCTACGAGCCTAAGAGTGGGGAACATCTCCAACGTAAGCGGAGAGGTCAATCTGGCCGGCAGAGATATCATCAAGCACGAGTCTTCGTCGGGTGTGAGCGCTGCCGAGCTCAGGAATATATTCCTTGATCTCTACCGGGATATCGATGGCCACCCGGCCGCATCACGTACTATAAATGAAGATGTCAAGGCGGAGGTGAAACAAATCGAAGCGACCGTCACCGAGTCCGTGCAGAAGAACGAAAAGGTGGATGAAGGATTTCTCGCGCAGCGCTTCCGTAATATTGCCCGCGTGGCTCCGGATATCCTGGACGTGGTGGTGGCCATGCTGGCAAACCCGTTAGCAGGGCTTGGGATCGCCGTCAAGAAGATCGCAGAAAAGGCAAAGGAACAGGTCAAATAAGAGAAGCGTTCAGATATCCGCGTAGATCTCGAGGATATTCCCCTCGGGGTCTTTGAAGAACAACGTGCGGTGGCCGTAGACCTGGTCACGCGGCGCTTCGAGGATCTCGACCTGCTTCTGGATCAGTTGTGTATGACAGGCATCCACCTCTGCAGGCGCTACGCGAAAGGCAAGCTGTACACTGGCTGCGTCAGGCGATTTCCTTCCATCATAGCTCCGTCCGCGGCGGCGCAGGGTCAACAGCACCGCGCCGGCACGCATCTCGATCCAGTCCTCCCAATCCCGCTCGACCGGAAAACCTAGCGTCTCGTTATAGAAGGCTTTCATCCGGGCGAGGTCTTCGCATAATAGGATCACATAATCGAGCGTGTGGAGGTTCATGACCCGGAGTCCACGATCTCCATCAACTGCCGCTCGATCTCCTGCCACGGCGCGGCGAGATCGACGGTCTCGATCCGGATCACGTGATCTTGCAGCCTGATCTTCTCCGAAAGCCTGTGCTGCACCGCGGGATAGAGCAGGATGCCGATCGCCTGCCGGTGCGCCTCCGACATGTGCTCCTGCGATTTCAAATACGCGTACATCTGATACAGGTGAGATGAATCGTAGATGGGCTTGCCCCATTGATTTCCCACGAGGCTGTGCACGGTAAACTTTGTATCCAGGATGATCATCTTGCCGGTGGAAACC
>DATHTH010000404.1:0-11193 GCA_035463495.1 Anaerolineales bacterium
GCGCGGCTTCGTCATGCACGGATCGCCGCTTCAGGACCTGGATGTCCTCCAACCGATACGCCAGAGTCGCGATAACAATGAGTTTGGGAACCGGCAACAGATCTTTGCCTCCCCGGATGCCATCTGGGCGATGTGGTTCGCCATCCTGGACAAGAGCAAGTACAACCTGACCAATAACGGGTGTGTGCGGGTAGGAACAGGCTTACAGCGTGTCAAGTACTACCACTTCGAGTTGCCGAAGAGCAATAAGGAAATTTATCCTTTCGCCGAAGGAATGATGTATGTGACTCGCGCCGAGGACTTCCCGGATAAGCGTCCGTTCCCTTTGCTTGAGTACTTCAGTGCCGAGATCGAAGAATGGGGAAGTACCTACTCGATCACTCCGCTGGCACGCATTCAAGTGAAACCAGAAGACTTTCCCTACCTGTCACTGGTGCAATTCAGATTATAGAGTAACTCTGAGCCCATGTTGTGAGCGGACTTCCAGTCCGCTCGTTTGTTATGTTGCGTTTTGCCGGATGTATAATCATGACATGCGAATGCCCGAACAAGTTGAGACGGCTCGACTGGTCCTGCGAAAACCACATATGCAGGATGCTTCTTTCATTTTTACAGGCTGGGCGCAGGACCGGGAAGTCACGCGCTATCTCACCTGGCGCCCACATGAGCGCATCGAGCAGACAGAGGAGTTTGTTCGAGGCTGCCTGGCTGCCTGGGAAGGTCAAAGGCGCTTCCCTTATATGATCATAATGAAAGAAACTGGTGAGATCATCGGGATGATTGACCCTCGCATCGAAAGCATAAAACTGGGGATTGGATACGTAGCTGCCCGTGCACACTGGGGCAAAGGATATGTAACCGAGGCAACACGTGCCCTGATTCAATGGGCATTTCAGCAACCCACGATTTATCGGGTATATGCCACGACGGATCTGGAAAATATCGCCTCGCGGCGTGTCCTGGAGAAGGCTGGAATGCAATGCGAAGGAATTCTGCATAAATATATCCTTCACCCCAACCGTAGCAATATTCCTCGTGATAGCTACATATACGCGATCACAAAGTGACTCCTATTCCACATCCTCAAATCCACAACAGTCCTGGGAAAAGGTGCAGGACTTCATACAGGATATGAACAAGTTCCCTCGCTGAGGCAGGGACCGGGATCGTATTCATCTTTTTGCCTGACATTGATTTGGAGGAGCCATGTTGAACAAAACAATTGCATTTATTGGTCCCGGCGCCATGGCAGAGGCTATCATCGCGGGATTGCTGCGCCAGAAGCTGGCGGAACCGATAAACATCATGGCTTCGGGCCCGCGCGAGGAACGCGGCTCGGAGCTGCATAACAAATATGGCATTCGGACGACAACCGACAACGCTGCCGCCGCAGCACAGGCGGACGTCGTAGTCCTCTCTGTCAAGCCGCAGCGGCTCAGTGAGGTCATGAAAGGACTAAAAGGCATCCCCCCGGACGCACTGGTTCTGTCTGTGATCGCCGGAGCCAGCATAAAGAAAATTGGCTCCGGTCTAAAGCATAAAGCCGTTGTGCGTTCCATGCCAAATACCCCGGGGCAGATCGGTGAGGGCATTACTGTGTGGACCGCATCGAATGAAGTGACGCAGGAACAACAGGAAAGTGCTCGCCAGATATTAGGGGCCCTGGGTCAGGAAGTGTTCGTAGAGGAAGAGAACTATCTTGATATGGCAACCGCGATCTCAGGCAATGGGCCTGCGTATGTCTTTCTCTTCACCGAAGCGCTCATCGATGCGGGAGTGCACCTCGGATTCCCTCGTCGCATTGCAGAACAACTGGTTTTACAAACGATCAAGGGGTCTGCATCCTTCTACGAACAGGCTGGCCGCCATCCGGCAACGTTACGCAACCAAGTGACCTCACCGGGCGGTACGTCTGCAGAAGCGTTGTACTATCTGGAAAAGGCGGGCTTCCGCACCGCAATCTCGCGCGCCATCTGGGCGGCGTATCAACGGTCAGTGGAGTTGGGTAAAGAAAAACCCGGTCATATCGATCCACACGATGAAAGAACTGAACCATAATCCGCGGTAAGTCATCGCCGCCACGCCCGGGATAAAATTCAAAGGTTTTTCAGATCCAATCCGTCCAGGCGAGGAGAGCGTTCTTCCCGAAGAAGCAATCGCCGGGTACATTGGGGAGATTGCTCCGCCCTGGAGGGGTCGCAATAGCGGATAATTTCTATTTTCTTTCGACCGACGACTGAGCATCCGATAGCTTGCTTTATAATTCGGCGGGCACTGCCAACTGCTCACTGATTGCTGAACTATGGCCCTCATCACTGCAAACTCCCTTTCCAAATCCTTCGGCGCAGAGGACCTCTTCGCCAATGTCTCCTTTTCCGTGGCAAAAGGCGCGCGCCTCGCGCTGGTGGGTCCAAATGGGATCGGTAAGACCACGCTGCTGCGCATCCTGATGGGACAAGAAGAACCGTCCACCGGTACGGTTACACGCGCAAAAAGCTTGCGAGTTGGCTATCTGCCTCAGGAAGCAGACTTCGAGCTAACGGGCTCCCTGTGGGATGTTTGTCTGGAGCCGTTTGGAGAGCTCATCCAGATGCAGGGAGAATTAGAAAGACTTGAAACCGAGATGTCCGATCCGGCGAAACGCGATCAGGCGCTGGCACGCTATGGAGCGCTTCAGCACAATTTCGAACAGCGCGGCGGGTATATGTACCAGGTCACGATTAAGCAGGTGCTGACCGGGCTCGGTTTCGATCCGTCCGACTTCCAGATGTCGCTCGATCATCTCTCCGGCGGGCAGAGGACCCGCGCTCATCTGGCGCGCCTCCTGCTCTCGAATCCCGATCTGTTGTTGCTCGATGAGCCTACCAACCACCTCGACATCAGCGCGGTGGAATGGCTGGAAGGTTATCTTTCGCAATGGGAAGGAGCGGCGGTCATTGTCTCGCATGACCGTTATTTCCTCGACCATGCCTGCAATGCCCTGCTGGAAATGGCGATCAGCGGCTCGGAATATTATCGCGGCAACTACACAACCTATTTGAGCGAGCGCGAGAATCGCTGGCAGCATCGCGTGGAAGTTTTCGAATCCGAACGCGACAAATTACTGAAGGATGTTGAGTACATCAAGAAAAATATTTCCGGGCAGAATGTACAGCAAGCCAAAGGGAAGCTGCGACGCCTGACGCGCGTGGTGCAAGCTATCGAACAGGTCGGCATGGACGCGGTGGTCAGCTCGAACTGGTCTCAGTTGGATGTCGAAACGACGACCAGCCCGTTCAGTGTGGAGGAAGCGGAACGGCGCGTGCGTGCCCTGCGGCCACCGCAGCGCAGCATGCCGGACCTCGGCCTGCACCTGCGCTCGACACGGCGCTCTGGCGATCTGGTGATTCGGACGCGAGGCCTGAAAGTTGGTTATCCGCCGGAAGACGGTCTCCCGGAAAAATTTCTTTTCTCCGCGCCCGATATCGAGTTGCGCCGTTTGGACTGCGCTGCGCTGATCGGGCCGAACGGCGCAGGCAAATCCACATTTCTCAAAATGATCCTGGGGCAGCTGCAGCCACTGGCAGGTGAGGTGGTCCTGGGCGCCAGCTTGCATGTCGGTTACTTCGCCCAGGCGCACGAGGGACTGGATCCTGAAAAAACTGTGCTCGATGAGATCCTTGCGCAATCTCCGGGCATGCTCCCGTATCAGGGACGCGACTATCTTGGCAAATATCTTTTCTCCGGCGATGACGTCTTCAAAAAGGTATTCATGCTCTCCGGCGGCGAGCGTGGGCGCCTTGCGCTGGCAAAACTGGCGCTGCAGGATACGAACCTGTTATTGCTCGATGAGCCGACCAATCATCTCGATATCCCTTCGCAGGAAATCCTGCAATCTGTGCTTGACGCCTATCAGGGGACAATCTTAATGGTCACCCACGACCGTTACCTGGTCGACGCGCTGGCAACCCAGATCTGGGAGATCAACCCTGACGAGTCGCAGATGACGGTCTTTAACGGCACGTACTCGCAGATGAAAGAGCAACGAGAAAAAGAAGTCGCACGCTTCGCTGCTCAGCAAGCCCAGGTCCGCGAGTCCCGAATATCGAATACCGAGGATCGCAAATTGCAAAATGCAAAGCTGAAAGAGGAACGACGGAGGATCGCGCAGCTACAGGAACTGGAGAACTCGATTGCAGAGCTGGAAGCAAAATTAGCCAACCTTAGCATGCAGTTGGAGAGTCCGTTTGTAAAGCCTGCGGAAGCTGCAAAGCTAGGAACCGAATATCAGCGTGTACAGCGAGAAATGGACGAGAAGCTGGGGGAATGGGAGAAAATGCAGGCGTAGGGGCAAGTCAACTTCACCTTAACGGCTCATTAGACCCTTACACAAAAATATCTGTCCCCTGGCATGGCGGTACAACCGTGCCAGGGTATCGTTATAGTTAGTATGGGGCCGGGGAATCCCTGCCAGCTGATTTCATATTGAATTACCTATTTTGGAGGTGCTGTGATGCCCAAAATCGAATTTCGAGGACAAACTTATAATAACGAGTACGAAATGCCGTACGCCGTGCGCCAGGCTTACCTGAAGGAAAAAGAACGGCGTGGTTATGGAAACAAAACAGGAGAGAAGTCGTTGAGCGATGTCGTGGACATGCCGTCCGAGGTGAAGGCAATCTATGAGCGGGCGCTGGGCGACGTCGAGGAAAACCTCACATCCTCTCGCCCTGCCAGAGACCTGCCCAACACGGAAGATATCTACCGCCAATCTGCGCCCGCGGATATGAAGCACCTGCCATCTGACGAAAGCATTTACCGCCCTTCAGAACGCTTGATCGAACCCGAGAAATCGGCGATCGAGCCCGAGTCCGCCCTGGGGACGAGCCGGTTTATTTCCAGCATCGTCTGGGCGCTGATCCTGGTCGCCGTAGCTTTTCTGGTGGTGCGATTCTTGCTGTAGAAACAGCTGCAAGGGGGCCCGTTTGCTATAATCTTCCCATGAGACCCAATCTGAGGTTGATCCTGCTTTACACAGTTGGTGCAGGATTGCTTACCGCGTTGACCAGTCCCATCCCGGGCACGTCCCTGTTGCTGACCGGTCTGGAGGTCTTGATGGTAGTCCACCTCGCAAAGCGAACCAATTTCGATCTAAGCTTAAGGACGTTGGGCTTTTCGGCGACGGCGATCTGGGGAGTGTCAAGCGTGCTCAAAGACGCCGGCGTGGAATTATTACGTTTTGCTCCTATACTGGGCTGGGCGGCAGGTGTGATCGTTGCCGTACTCTTTGTCTTCTTCCTGGGGATCCTCGCAAATTTATACTTCAGCAAATAATCATCGCCACATAAAGGAGAATCTCATGCCGGACGCGAAAACCTGCTCCAAATGCAACAATCAGATGAAACCGGGTGCGCTGCAGCAGGTCGGGAATTATGGAAACTCACCGTTCGTCTGGGCGCCTCAGGAAGAGCCACCCTTTCCAGTAAAAGGCGCGACCAGCCCGAGGAAGAATCTCACGGTGTTTCGCTGCGAGAGCTGCGGTTATCTTGAATACTATGCTCTGTGATGCAATCGCTCAAATGACGCGACAGAGAAAAACCTCCCCTGGATTTTATGTCCAGGGGAGGTTTCATAGAGGTTTAGGAATCAAGGGACTAGACGGTATAACTCTGCCCCGGGTTCAACACGACGACCTGCGTATCGGTCTCTGCCTGGACGCGCGCCGCCCACGCGTTCGCATCCTGCGCGATCAACGGGAAGGTGTTGTAATGGATGGGAATCGCCACCCTGGGGCGAACCAACTTGACCGCGCGCAATGCATCGTTGGGACCCATTGTAAAGTTGTCGCCAATCGGAAAGAGCGCCAGGTCGATTCCCTCATCGCCGATTAATTGCATATCCCCAAACAAGCCGGTATCCTGTGCCAGGTAAAGTTTTTTCCCATCGTTTGTGGTCAGCAAGAAGCCACAGGGATTACCGCCATTCGATCCATCTGGAAGCTCTGAGCCATGAAGCGCCAGGGTTAATTTGAGATAGCCAAATGGATACTTATAGCCGCCGCCAAGGTGCTGTCCATGCGAATCGATACCCTGGTTGGCAAACCAGACGGCAATCTCATTCACGCTGATGACCATGGCCTTCGTGCGCCGTGCAATCGCCACAGAGTCGCCTACATGATCATCATGACCGTGACTGATAAGGATGTAATTCGCTTCTACCGCATCCGGGGAAATAGAAGCAACCGGATTCCCGCCCAGGAAAGGATCGACAACGAGTTTGTGTCCATCTATCTCCAGTCCGAGGGCGGCATGACCGTACCAGGTTATTTTTGTGGGCATGGAATGTCTCCTTTTTAATAAGTATAGGCAGAATCAATACAAAAATCAAATCCTCGAGAGATTCCGAATAAAAATAGGGGCTTTTGCGTACATAGAATAGAAAGATCCCTCATAGTGGCGATAGTCTTCACGGCTCA
The DNA here is from genome assembly GCA_035463495.1 of Anaerolineales bacterium. Taxonomy (GTDB): domain Bacteria; phylum Chloroflexota; class Anaerolineae; order Anaerolineales; family Villigracilaceae; genus Defluviilinea. The sequence goes on from DATHTH010000404.1 coordinate 6,455, forward strand.
GGAAACAGAACTTGTCAGGCTGGCACAAAATGGCGACCGGAATGCCTTTGGTGAACTGGTTCGCATCCATGCGCCGGGCGTGAGGAACGTCATCTATCGCATGTGCGGCGACGTGCATATCGCGGAAGACGCCGCGCAGGAGACTTTCATCCGGGCATGGCTGCACCTTGCCTCCTACCGTCCGGGGCAGCCGCTTCGCAACTGGTTGTTCCGCATTGGCGTCAATGCCGCGATGGATATGCTGCGCCAGCAGAAACGGATCGCACCTGAAGACATGGATGAACTGCAACTGAAAGATCCGCAGCCTGGCCCTGAAGGGCGACTCTCACAAAGCGAGCGAGCAGCCCTGGTGCAGCAGGCAGTTTTGTCCCTGCCGGATGCCAGCCGGGCGGTGCTGGTGCTCAGAGAATACGAAGGGCTCTCCTATCATGAGATTGCAGATACTCTCAATATTCCAGCAGGGACGGTCATGTCGCGACTGAATTACGCACGCAAGCTGCTGAAAGAGAAACTGGAAAAAAGCCTATTCTCACAGGTGGAGGCAGATTATGCCTGAACATATGATCGAATGGTTAAGCCCCTATCTGGATGGAGAACTGCGCGGCAGCCGGCTCCATCACGTGGAAGCACATCTTGCAGAATGCGCGAGCTGTCAGGCAGAGCTGGACTCGCTGAAAAGAGTCTCAAGCTGGTTGAGCGAAGCTCCTGTGCCTGAATTCACATCAACGGAGCACTTTGCTTCTCAGGTCAGCCTGCGTCTACCCCAGAGACGGATCCGCATGCAACCGATAAAGGTTCTTGAGCTTGGCTGGTGGATGATACCGGTGGGTCTGCTCTGTGCCTGGGTCCTGGTGAGTCTATCTTTTCTAATCGGGGATGTGGTTTCCGGGGCAACGCGACTCGGGCTGCTGACTGAAGCTCCGGACTGGATTGTCTTTGGCTCTTCCAGTCCTGTTTACTGGTCGAGAATCCTTGCCCGGGTTGGCGTCCTGCGCGGCACCAGCCTGGACTGGGCGTCTTCGATCGAAGCCCTTGCCCGGACAGCCCTGCCGCAGATTACGTTGCAACTCTGGATCGCACTGCTCTACCTGAGCTGGATCGCAATCTGGTGGGCACGCCGAAGACCTCGGATGGTTAGGCAGCCTCTCGAAGGCTGAGACAAGTCACTTCTAAGTTGAAATATTGAACCTCAAGAAGGAGAAAAAATGGATACCGTCAAAATCTTACAACGCGCCTGGCACATTCTCTGGAGCTATCGAGCTCTGTGGATCTTTGGTTTGATTCTGGCTCTTGCCGCAGGTAGTTCTTCCTTCAACAATGGAAGCAGCAACGGCATGCAATGGCGAGAGGAAAGAGGTGATCCCCCGCCCTCCCCTCAAAGTATGCAGGAATTCTTCAACGACCTCCGTAATGAAGCACAAAGGCTATTTCAAGAGGGACTCCCACAAGCCGATATTTCCGGCGAGGCATTGACCACCTTCCTCTGGGTCATCGGCATCTTCATCGTGATCATGCTGATCGTAGGGATCGTCGTGGCAATTGCCCGCTATGTTTCGGAAACGGCCGTCATCCGCATGGTGAATGAATATGAGAATACCGGCGAAAAGCTGGGAATCCGCCAGGGCTTCCGGATCGGGTGGTCGCGTACTGCCTGGCGATTGTTCCTAATCCAGCTGATTGTTCATCTGCCGATTATCCTCTTGTTTTTGATCGTAATCATTGCCAGCGGGCTCTATTACCTGGCAGTCTCTCGAGGAAACGTCGACTTCAATATGGCAAGCGCAGCAGTCATGGCAGGACTCGTATTACTCACTATCTTTGCGGGGGTGCTTCTAAGCATGGTGCTGCGACTTTTTCGACCCTTCTTCTGGCGTGTTTGCGTGCTTGAGGATACCGGCGTGCGTGAAGCATTGCGGCGAGGCTTTGCCCTTGTACGTGAGAACTGGAGAAATGTCGGTCTGATGTGGCTCATCATGATCGGGCTGGGGATCGCCTGGATCTTTGTCTCTATCCTGGCATTCATCGTGACCCTGCCCGTCGTCCTGGTCACCGGGATTATTGCCGTGCTCGTTGCCGGTATCCCCGCCTTACTGCTGGTCGGCATTTTCAGCACGTTTCTTACCGGTCCGCTGCCGTGGATAGCGGCTGCGCTCTTCGTGCTGCCGTTATTCTTCCTCATTGCCTTCTCCCCCTGGCTGTTGCTGGGCAGCTGGCAAAGTGTATATACTTCCACCGTATGGACGCTGACCTATCGGGAGATCAAAGCGTTGCCGTCGCTCGCACCTGCGATTGCTCCCCAGCCAGTCGGAGACTAATATAGATCGATGGAAGAAAAGGGAGAGCAATCTGGGTTAAGGTTGCTCTCCCTTTTATATTACAGTGCCGAAATCTCCCGCCCTGCCCTTTCTAAAGCTTCCCGCACGAGCGCTGAATTTCTTGCCGCGCGCGGATGATCCCCATGCAGACAGAGTGTATCGACCCGGATATATTCGCCATGGATGCTGATCCCATCTCGTGCGATGCTGACTGCATGAGCAGCAACCTCTTCTGGAGTCTCAAGGATCGCGTTTGCCTGCTTACGCGAGACCAGCGATCCATCGGGGTTGTAATTGCGATCGGGGAAACCCTCTCTGGCAACCCTCAATCCCGCTTCCATGCCTGCTTCCACGAGACGCGACCCTGCCAGGCCAACCAGGATGAGATGTTGACTGAAGCGTTTGATCGCGCGAGCAATTGCACGCGCCAAAGTTATGTCTTTTGCTGCTTGATTGTAGAGTGCACCGTGAGGCTTGACATGCCTCAGCTCTACCTCTTCCGCCTTCGCAATCGCGTGTAACGCCCCGATCTGGTACAGAACCAGCGCCTCTACATCATTGGTCCACACCCGCATCTCATTTCGACCGAATCCATCGCGGTCCTTCCAGCCCGGATGCGCGCCTACCGCCACTCCATATTTCTTCGCCAGACGGACGGTGGACTGCATGCTCAGTTCATCCCCTGCATGAAATCCGCAGGCGATATTGGCAGATGTGATGTAGGGCATGATGTCTTCGTCGTTGCCAGTATTTTCTCCCATGTCACAGTTGAGATCGATGTTCATGCTTGTACTCCGTTATTCTGCCTCGACAATGCTGCTTTGCAAATTCCGCATGAATTGGCGGTACTTTTCCTGTGCCCGGTCCACCGTGGTCTCCCGAAAGCGGAGCCTGCTTTTATTTGGCAAACACTGTGCCAGCAGGGGCAAATCAGCGCTGGAAACCGTCCCGATCTTGGGATACCCACCTGTCGGCGGGCCATCCGGCATCATAACAATAGGCTGCCCGCCCGCGGGGACCTGGATGGCGCCATATGCCATACCCTCGGAGATTAATTCCACCTTGGTGCGGTGGATCAACGTAGGACCTTCCAGCCGGTATCCCATGCGATCGGAGGTCAGGCTGATGGAATATTCACTGGATAAAAACAATTCAACGCTTTCGTCTCTGAAATAGCTCGTTTGCGGACCCATGATCACATCGATGACTGGATTCTCTTGATAGTCTGGTCGCGCCTCTTCAGTGAAAGTCCGCGCGGCAAGTTCATAAGGCAAAAGAGGCAGCTTGCCTGTCGGAATAATATCGCCAGCTTGTAGTTGCCTGCCTTCCAGTCCACCGAAACCGCCGCGCAGATACGTGGAACGCGAGCCCAACACCGGCTGAGTTTGAATGCCGCCGGTCACGGCAAGATAGGCCCACATTCCAGTGTCCGTTTTATTTAAATGAATTTTCCATCCAGCGCGGACAAAAAATGAAGTCCAGAGCGGGAACTCCCAGATATAGCTGGAAAGTTTATAGCCCATTCCGGTTACCGCAACCAGACAATCCTGTCGTGCCTGGAACGTCGCGTCGCCCAATCCGATTTCAAGGACTGCGTACTCAACCGGGTTCTCCACCAGGGCATTCGCCGCCCGGGAGGCAAAGGGGTCCATGGGTCCCGAGGCCGGGACGCCAAATCGCCGCCACCCAACGCGACCGGAATCCTGTATCGTGGCAAGCCCGCTGATCTCAATGACTTCAAGTGTCATGACGATCCACAACAAACCTGACTTCATCGCCCGGGGAAAACAAAAAGGGAGACGCTGCATCAGGATCGAATAGTCGCAATGGCGTATACCCGATCAGTCGCCAGCCGCCGGGAGAATCGATCGGATAGATGCCCGTCTGCGAACCGGCGATAGCGACGGTTCCGGCAGGTACCTGTGTGCGCGGTGTTTCTAGTCGAGGCGTTGCGATGGCATTGTCCAGCTTTCCCATGTACGGAAAACCGGGTGTGAAGCCCATCATATAGACGATATAAGTTCTACTGGCGTGGATTTTCATCACCTGCTCCACTGAGAGCTGATGAAAATCAGCTACGGCTGCAAGATCGACCCCGTACTCACCTCCGTACTGCACCGGAACAGAAAGGTGGCGAGGGTTGTTCACATGTGCCTGTCCGATTTGCTCGACTTTTTCGCGCAGCCATTCACGTAGCTGTCTATCACTGATCGCGAGCGGATCATAGTGCACCAACAACGTACTATAGGAGGGGACCGTTTCGATAAGTCCTTCAAGAGGAGCAGCGTTGACCAGGGATGCGAGGGTATGGACCTTCTGATTGACGGCGAGATTGATCTCGTCCCCTAGCTGGACCAGCAAGGCTGAATCGCCCAGTGGAACAATGGTTGGCTTGAGGCTCATCGCTCGAAGAAGCTAATGCTT
>DATHTH010000405.1:0-14785 GCA_035463495.1 Anaerolineales bacterium
ACCCGGGCGAACGGCGATGGCTCTGTCCCTGAAAACAGCGCGGTGCTGGAAGGCGCCGATTTCCATCCCGTTCACCAGCTACATGGCGTGCTGTTCGTGGATAACGATGTGAAGATGCGTTTGCGACTGGAATTGATCGGCAAGCCGTTCATCTAAGCCTCTTTGGACAAATAGCCAAACAAGAGAGGACTCCAGTTTAAGATATCTGAAGTCCTTTCTCTGATGAATTTACAGGCGGGAATCCAGCCTCGAAAGCAAATGTTTTATCTGTTATTCTGTAATTTGCTATAATGCTTCTTCGGTAACTACTTCAGTTGCTAATTCTTTCAAAATTGAAATACAACCAGGAGAACAATGAACGCCGATAAAGACAGCTCACTTTTATTTGCCAGTGAAAATACCATTTTCCGCATCATATCCATCGCCAAGATCGTTGGCTGGGTTATTCTGGCCTTCTATTTGATCAGCTTCGCAGGTGATGTGGGCAATATCCTGCAGGGACAGATGAGCTGGCCCACGCAAGCCTCACAGTGGCCACTGATGATCGCCAACCTGTTCTTCGCGCCCGCCATCGGACTGTTCTACTTCCTGGTTCTTCAGGGCGTGGCGCAGGGACTCAACCTGGGTCTGGATATTTACTATGCCTCGCAGCCCGATGAGGAGGGCGAGCCGCTCGCCTAGTGCGGTTGGCGTCACCGCTATCCGTGTCGAAACCAAAAAGACCTTCCCTTTGACTGCAGTCAATTCCAGTTGAGGAGAGTGACATGCTTGTTTTGATTCCCTGGCTGATCTTTATCCATATCCTGGGTGCGATCACCTTCTTTCTTGCACATGGTACGTCGATCGCGATGGCGTTTCAGCTTCGCAAAGAGACAGATTTTTCCCGGATCCGCGCCCTGCTCGACCTATCCATGTCCACGATGGTGGTAATGTTCATCTCCTTTATGGTCATGGGAATTTCAGGTCTGATCATGCCGTTCATCCTCCGGATCTGGAATCGAGGCTGGATCTGGGCATCTATTGTTCTTATGATCGTTGTATTTTTATATATGGTCTTCATGAACGAAACGCGCTACAAACATCTGCGGCGAATGGTGGGGTTGCCCTATATGATCGGTGCAAAAAAATTTCCTGCGGAACAACCTGCCAGCCAGGCAGAGGTCGAAGCTCACATCCGGAAGCTGAGCTTAACCGGATTGGTCGTGGTGGGATATGGCATCCCGATGATCGTGTTATGGTTGATGGTCTTCAAGCCTTTCTAAGCCACACATACCCAAAAACGGTTGTACAATTCAACCATCCCATTTTCCTGCAAAACAATTGAGGCACACATGGCTGAGCAAGCTGAAAAGAAATTGGAAGACCGAAAGGAAGAAAAACCTGTCCCAAAAGATAACCTGGTAAGCACCCGGCACCGGGTGCAGATCGGCAGCAAGGAAATCAAGTACACCGTTACGGCGGGCACGATGGTCCTGAAAGAGGAAACGCCCGATCGTGAAAAGGAATCGGAGGGAGAAAAGCCGCGGGCGCAGATGTTCTTCATCGCCTATACTAAAGATAGCAACGGCAAGTCCGGCGAACGCCCCGCCACCCTGCACAAGCGTCCATTGACTTTCTCGTTCAACGGAGGACCCGGCTCGTCATCCGTCTGGCTGCACCTGGGGGTGCTGGGTCCGCGCCGGGTGGTGCTGACCGATGAAGGGGAGTTGCCGCCGCCTCCCTTCCGCCTAACGGATAACCAATACTCGTTGCTTGATGAAACGGACCTTGTCTTTATCGATCCGATCAGCACCGGGTACAGCCGGCCGGTGGAAGGGCAAAAGCCCAGGGAGTGGCATGAGTTCCGCAAGGATATCGAGTCGGTCGGCGATTTCATCCGCCTGTATACCACGCGCTATAACCGCTGGCTCTCGCCAAAGTTTCTGATAGGTGAAAGCTATGGCACGACGCGCGCCGCCGGTCTCTCGGGCTATCTACAGGAGCGGCACGGGTTATACCTCAACGGCTTGATGCTTATCTCCGCTGTCCTGGATTTCACCACGCTCGAGTTCAATCCCAATAATGAATTACCTTACATCCTGTTTCTGCCGGGGTATGCTGCGACCGCCTGGTATCACGAAAAAGCTGGGGTCGGACAGCCTCTGCGTCAGTTCCTCAAGGAGGTGGAGGCATTTGCCAGCGGTGAATATGCCAGCGCCTTGCTGAAAGGCGACCTACTCGGCGCGCAGGAGCGTCTGCATGTGGTGCAGGAGCTGGCGCGCTTTACCGGGCTTTCGACGGATTTCATCGAACGCACAAACCTGCGGGTCATCGATCAGCACTTTTTCAAAGAGCTCCTCAGGGAAAGCGGGCGCACGGTGGGACGGCTGGATAGTCGCTTCCTGGGTATCGACCGTCTCGGCGTGACCGAAACACCGGAATACGACCCACTGCTCACCAACGTGCTGGGACCATACACAGCAGCCCAGTATGACTATGTGCGGGCTGAGCTGAAATTTGAGTCCGACTTACCCTATATGATTCTCAGCGAAAAAGTGTGGCCCTGGTCCTACTCGACTTTCGAGAACCAGTATGTGAACGTAGCAGAGACAATGCGCAAGGCAATGACATACAATCCTCACTTAAGGGTGTTCGTGGCAAACGGCTATTATGATCTCGGCACGCCTTATTTCGCCACGGAGTACACCTTCAACCATCTGGGGCTGCATAAGGGGTTGCATCAGAATATCAGCATGGAATATTATGAAGCCGGCCATATGATGTACATCCACCTGCCTTCCTTGAAGAAGATGAAGACAGATCTGGCGCAATTCATTCGCAGCGCGATATCGCAATAGACGACAAACGAGGAGCAGGAATTGCCTGCTCCTCTTCATTTGAGGTCATGTCGTTCTGAGGGAGCGCTCCTTGCGACCGAAGAACCCCCGCACGGTTGAGCCGATATGGCTCAACCGTGCGGGAAATCCTCACCTGCACTTGCGCCAGGTGCAAGTGTCGCCTTCAGCTCATGATGACATGACGGTATGTCAGGGCTCCCACACGTAGTGGACGGCGCCGAAGATGTAAGGCTGACCATTCACGTATTCGATCCTGATCAACCAGACCTTCCAATCCAGGTCCATCGTTGGGGGCTTCAAAACGGAATAAAAGCGAACGGGGGTACTGGCATAGCGTGACACATCGGTGTAACTTTGTCCGTAGGTAAGTGCGTCACAATTCAATTGATAGGCGGAGTTGAGAACGTCGATCATTTCTGGCTGGACAACCTGGGCAAACGTACCCGTGTCTATGTTACCGCTTCCGCCGCCGCTTCCCCAGGTGATCACCTGTGGGTCTGTGAATACCGACTGCACAGTAGTGGAGGTGTAATTGACGGTCTCACTTGAGGCCCAGTAATTCAGGTTCATGCCATGGGTCGGGCTGACGAGTGCCCCCAACAGCGCGCCATTCGACTGATTCATGGCTTGCTTCAACTGGTCGATCAATCCCGGGATCCTCGAGTCTGCGCAGAACGCATCGTGCGAGACATATTCGGTCAGGTAATAGGAATTCACCCACCCGGTGCCGCCGTCTGGTCTCTGAACCTCTACCCAGGCGGCATTATCGGCGCTCGCGGTGGAACCGGTGCGCATGATATTTACCGTACCCGGGGCAAACGACCCGACCACGGGATGGTTGACACCCGCGCTCGCGCGGATGTTCAGCACGTCGCTTCCCGCTACGTTCACCACTGCGTAAGGACCGGTCAGGGAGATCGGGGTGGGCGTGGCGTGGATAAACTTATAAGGCGCGATGAGCACACCGTACCAGTACAGGCTGCCGTCTGCCCGTCGCGTGGCGTAGAGGATCGCTTCACCCGTACCATCGGTGCCCCAGCCCGAAACAAAGAGTGCCTGCGATCTGGATGGATCCAGGCCCATGACCGTATAGGGGTTAAAGCCGCCCAGCAACACATGGAGATCTTTTGCGGCATCGGGAGTCAGGGGCGTTGCGCTGAGATTGGAGTTTCGTAAGTTCTCGATGGCTTGCTCGGGCGTCGATGCGAAGCCCTGCGACTCCCAGTAGGCGAACGTGAAGCTTTGATCCATCATGGCTCGCATGGCGTCGAAGTTGCGCGCATTGAGTCCATTCACAATGGATTGGGCAAACGCTACGGGATCAGGAGAGGGCGTGGGAGGCTGCGGCGTGGAAGTTGGGGAGGTCGCTGCATTGCCAAACAGCCGCGTCCAGTTCGCGCCGCCATCGTTCGTCCGGTAGAGGGTTGTGTTGCCGTTCAGGTCTCTCCCAAATGCCCAGCCTATGGTGAGGGAGACAAAGTCGAGCTGCCAGCCGCCGTCGATGAGGCTGACGTTGGGTGTCACCTGCCCCCAGCTCGCGCCGGAATTGTTCGTCACGTGTAGAAGCCCGGACGCTCCCAGACTGAAGCCATCCTGCACAGTGACGAAGTCCGCTGCGAAACTGGCGGGCGCGGGGCTTGAGGAGACGCTCCACGTTGCGCCGCCGTCGCGGGTGACATAGATAAACAGATTCCGCCCGCCGACACTGGTGCTTATCCAGACCGGCAGGATCCCGTCGTTGGCGCCGAAGAACATTGGCGAGCCTGTATTGATATCCGCAGATTCGTATCCGGCGGGGATGGGCAGCGACTGAGGCGCCCAGGACGCGCCACCATTGGTTGTCTTGTACAAATAGGCCAAGCCAGCCGTGGGGGTATACCCATTGATCCATCCAGTAGAGGTGTCTCGGAAGGTCATCCCGTTCTTGTTCCCGCCGAACGGCAGGGTGTTATTGGCTTGATAGGGATCGACGGCGTATTTGAGGGTCCAGGTTGCGCCGCCGTCGGATGTCTGATACAGCGAGACGGCGTGTTTGTGCATCCCCGATAGCTCTCCCGTAAGCACAAAGCCGGTGGAATCGTTCAGGAACTGGAGGTGGCCTCCGTTGAAGGGAACAGTATAGCGCGTCCACGTCGATCCGCCGTCTGTAGTGCGATAGATCGAGTCGGTCGACAACATCCAGCCCTGTCTGGCATTCAAGAAAAAGCCATTGCGTACCGAGCTAACGCCCGGTGCCGTGATGTTGTACCAGGTCGCGCCGCCGTCACTCGTCCGCAGAACATACGCGTTGCCGATAGCCCACCCGTTGGACGGGTCGATCATGAATAGCTTGCGAATGTCCGGAGAGGGCACTACCACTGGTGGCGCAGTCGGTGGGACGGGGGTAACTGTGGCAGTTGCCCAACCGAATGTCGACATGATCTGTGTGAACACTGCCGACTCAGCAGCCTTATCGAACTCAGGAATCGGAGTCGCAAAGTTGCCAGCGTTGAGCGAATGGAGGACAAAGTCCATACTGATGCAGGCATTATTTTTGGGAGTGGAATAAGCAACCCATTCATGAAGATGCCCGACTCCAGCATCTGCCGCGGTCTGTTTGAGGAAGGAAATCCCATTGATGATTACGGCTTCGGGGGGAACTGGCAGCCCATTCATGGCTAAAGGGCTCAGACAGGGATTGATATTTTCACGAACAGACATCTGCAGATATTTCTCGCGCAAATTTGTGCCGGGCATGAAGGGCAGGTTTATCTTGAGAGAGCTCGCGGATTGATCGACGATCTGCGCCTGGGGCGGGTACTTAAATTGGAAACCATAGGCTGCGTTGCTATAGGTCAGCCAGTCACTGCCTGGCGGGATCGGAGTAAGCGAGGGTCCCGGTGTTATCGGCGTAGGCGTGCTACCGGCGCGGGCGATGCGCGGCGAACCCCACAGGGCGCGGTCGTTGGTGGCGCTGCCGGTTGCCAGGATGGTCAGAATGAAACGCACGCTCCTCCCGGCGAGCGGGCTCAGATCGACATCTGCATTGTAGACTCTGCCTTCGTTTTGCTCGCGCCACTGCCAGAACGTGCCGATGTAGCCGCTGGCGGTCATGTAGTCGAGGCGATAGGTCAGGTAGCAAGCCGCGCCGAATTCACACCCGACTGCGGTTTGAAAACGGTCACCCGGCTGGACGGTGAAAGTTGGGTAGAAGCCCTGGATGTATCCGTTGTAGCGGTTCTGAGGCGCAGCGAGCAAGCCGGGCGCGCCGGTCGAGCCGTCCTCCATCTTTGGAGTATCCAGCCTGAGGATGAAACCACTGGAATTGCCATTTGTCCCCGGGCAGGGCAGGATCCCCGCGCCGCTCTTCCACTGGGCGGAACAGACGTTGGACGTGAAGTCATAGCCCGCGGCAACAGGCGAATCGCCTGCCACGTTGATCTCCACCCAGACCGCGTTGGAAGCATTAGCGCCAATACCAAAGAGCTGCCCGCTGGCATTGCTCAGTATCCAGAAGCCGCGATATTTCCCCACGCCCCCCGGGGCGACCATGTTAACGCTGATATCCACGGTCTGGTCGAAGCCCACATTCCACGGCAGGTTGACCGCCGCCGGGGCATTCATCAATTCGCCGCTGTAGTACATCAGCTTGTAGGATGTTGTCCAGGTACACGAGCCAATATTCTTTAAGCGCCACGTTTTCGTGAATGCAGCTCCGGGAGCAAAAATGGTGCCATCCGGAACCGTAACATCGGTCACAAATGCAGCCCGGTCACAACCGGAGGGCGCCACCGTCGGCGGTGGCTGACCGAGAGGCGTCGCGCTCGGAGGCAAAGGGGGCAGCGGGGTCAGCGTTGGCGGCGGCGCGGGCGGCTGCGTGGTCCCGGCGCGCACGATGCGCGGCGCGCCCCACAGCGCGCGGTCACCGCTGGCGAACCCGGTCGAGAGCAGCATGAACACGAACCGGACTTTTTGCCCCGACAGCGCGCTCAGGTCGAGGTCAGCGCGGTAGAAGCGCTTGTCGTACGCTTCCCGCCATGACCACAGCGTTCTCTGGGCGCCGTTCGGCAGCAGGTAGTCGATGCGGAAAGTGACGTAACAATTCGTCGCGCCAAACTCGCAGTTGACCAGCGTCTGTAACCGGTCCCCCTGCTGGATCTGGAACTCGGGATAGGTTGCCTGGATGTACCCGTTGAACTTGTTCTGCGGGACGAACAACATACCCGCGGACGGATCGAAGGAATCATCTTCGAGATGCGGGCTATTGACCTGATACGAAAAACCGCGGCTATCACCGCTTGTTCCCGGGAACGGCAGGGGACCCGCGCCGCTCTTCCACTGGGCATAGGCTGAATTTGCCACGAAATCGTAGATCACGGCGCTGGTCTGGATCACGTTGATGTCTGCCCAGAACGGGTCGCCCGCCGATTCACCAATTCCAAACTGACCACCTGAGGCGTTGCTGATCTTGAACGATGCCCGGTAGTGACCAGCGGCTGCGGGGGCCGTCAGGGCGACGGATACGTCCACCATCTGTCCCGGCGGCACCTCGACCGGCAGAGTCACCGAAAGGGGCGCACCCAGCGAATCCCCTCCGCTCCACACCAGGTTGTAGGCTGTAGTCCAGGTGCAGCTCCCGACGTTCATCAGGCGCCAGGTTTTGGTAAAGCCAGTTCCCGGCGCAAAAGACGAGCCATCCGGAGCCGTCAAATCGGACACGAACTGGGCGTGATCACAAACGGTCGCGGCAAGTACATGCGGCGCGGATTGTGAGATTAGCATCCCCACGAACAAGGCCATGCTCAGGAATTTTTTCCTCAACATGGAACCTCCTTAAGATCCGCCCTACGATATGCACATCGTGCGCTGGCGAATCGATATGTATGTGCATGTGTATCATCGCGCAAAGCACCCGGCGCTTCCCTGACAATTTCAATACAAAATTAACTTGAATTGCTGTAGAATAGCCGGGTAGTCTTACCAAGTTACGATGGGAGTCAGGATATGAATCTGGACGATCTCGACTATTTCAAGCAGCTGGATACGCTTAATATGCTCGGCGAAATCGATAACCTGCCCGATCAGCTGCGCTCTGCCTACCAACTCGGTTTACAGCATGACCTGCCGGATTGGCAGGGCTTCCGGCAGGTGGTGATTGCAGGGATGGGCGGTTCTGCGATCGGGGCGGATCTGCTCGCTTCCTATTGCACCCCCCTCGCCCTGATCCCCATTTTTGTGCAGCGCGACTACGGACTCCCACTTTTTGCGCGTGGGGCTGAGACACTGGTGATCTGTTCCTCGCACTCCGGCAACACTGAAGAGACGCTGGATGCCTTCGAGAGCGCGCGTGGAGCCGGCTGCCGCATTATCGTCGTGAGCACGGGGGGGGAGCTCGCCAGGCGCGCCCGGGAACACGAAGTCCCGGTCTGGACATTTGAGCATGCCGGGCAGCCGCGCGCCGCGGTCGGGTTCTCGTTCGGCTTGCTTCTGGCAATGTTCCAGCGACTGGGCCTCCTCCCCGATCAAAAAGAGGCCCTGGACGATGCCGTCACATCCATGAAACGCTCGCAGCAGCACATCCAGGCTTCTGTGCCGGCTGTGCAAAACTCTGCCAAGCGCTGTGCGGGACAGTTGATGGGACGCTGGGTCACGATCGTGGGCGCCGGATTACTATCCACAGTGGCGCGGCGCTGGAAGGGACAGATCAACGAAGTTGCCAAGGCGGGCGCGAACTTCGAGTTCATCCCGGAAGCCAACCACAACACCCTGGCGGGAACGATGCACCCGGAGGAAGTTCTCAACCCCCATACCATGACGCTTTTCCTGCGCTCCCCCTCGGATCACCCGCGCAACCGCCTGCGCCTGAACCTGACCAAGGATGCCTTCATGCTCGAAGGAATGAACACTGACTTCGTCGACGCCCGCGGCGACACCCCCCTCGCCCACATGTGGACGTCCATCCTCTTCGGAGATTATGTGGCATATTATCTGGCGATGGGTTACGGAGTGGATCCCACGCCTATCCAGGCACTGGTCGATTTCAAACGATCAATGGCGGAGGCAAAAGAATAAATATGACCTCCCGCTGGGGGGTCGCTTTTATTCCTCGGGTTGTGGCACCGGCTCGCAAGATCCTTCGGCCGTTCCTTTAGAGTGTTCGATTCCCCCTGTCCAAGGCTGAATTCTAGCTTCAAATCCAGCAGGACAAATATGAGTCAAGATTCATCAGGGTGTTGACATCTCTTCTTTTTTTCGCTAAACTATACGCAAGAGAAAGAAGTAGATCACATGCCCGATACTCAATTAACCTCACATCTGACCCCGCAAACCACGCTTGCCTCTGCGATCGACTCCTGGCAGGCGTATCTTGCCGATAAGGGTCGTTCCCCGAATACGATCAAAGCCTTCCTTTCGGATGTGCGATTGTTGACCAGTTTTCTGCCAGAAGATACCACCCTGGCGAGAATCACAACCAGGGATTTGAACCGTTATTTCGAGTGGATGGAGAAGGAACGCGCCGTACCCTGCAGCCCCAAGACGCTGGCGCGGCGCATCACCGCGACCAAGTCGCTGTTTCGCTGGCTGCACCAGTATGGCGTTTTACTGGTCGATCCGGCCGAGAAGGTCGCCCAGCGCTCGGCAATCAGTCCCCTCCCCACGGTGCTCACGCCCGAGGAGTATGACGCGGTGTTGCTGGCAGCCGACCGTCACCGCCGCGGTGCAAAACCCGACGCGCGACCGTATGCCCTTGTCTATCTCCTGCTAACCACGGGAATCAAAAAGAGCGAGACCCTGGGATTGAAGCTCGAACACGTAGAGCTGGACACCCCTACTGGACCCCAGATCTTTGTCCGTTATGCCAGCCCGGCGAACCGGTACAAGGAGCGCAAGCTGGTACTGCCCGACGACTGGATCCCCGCCTACCAGGAATACCTTGCCCAATACCGCCCGACCGAACAAGTCTTTCCCTGGTCGCCGCGGCGGCTGGAATATCTGCTGGAAGACGTCGGCAACGAGGCCGGCCTGACGAAGCATCTCTCCTTCGATATGTGCCGCTGGACCTGCGCGCTGAACGATTACCGCGCCGGCGTCGAGCCCGATAAAATCCGCCAGAAGCTGGGGGTTTCGAAGATCCAGTGGCGGGAGCTGCATAACAAGTTGAAGCAGTTAAGTGGGAATAGAGAATAAACAGGAAAGTCCGCTGGTCGAGTAGAGCCGTGCTTGTCGACTCGTTTCGAGACCAGCCTGTAATAAATAAGTTGATGTAAGATGGTGGTCTCGACGCAAAGCGCTCGACCACCGTTTTTTATCCCCTCGTCATTGAAAAATACAGCACCTGCCGCGTGGACTCCGTCAGGCGGAACGGATGCGCAGGGCGATAACCGGGGATCCAGACAACCTTGTCGCCCATGCAGACCAGGGGCCAGCGATCACGCGCACGCTGGGGTAGCTTAACGTTGATGAAGAAATCAGAGAGCTTCATCTCGTGCCCATCCATACCCAACGGCTGGAAGCGGTCGCCATCCTGACGGACGCGCAATTCAAGTGCATCGGCAATCCCGTTTGCATCCACCCAGGCTTGAAAGGGATCGTCGTTCGAGAGCGCCTGCTCCATCGCCAGGGAGGCGATGTTCCAGCGCTCACAGTTTAACCGCCAGCCGCCGGACAGAGAAATCTGACCGGGGGCCTGGATCGGAATGGTGTTGCTCTCAGCAGGTATCTGCGGCCAACGCTCGATAGGCAGGGTCATGTTCCCGGATGCCACATGGATCAAGGGCCCTTCGCGCAGAAGATACAACCCGCCGCTCAGGTCCATGCGCACACGCCGGCTCTCGTCTGGGTCGGAGATGAAGCTCGAAGCGCGCTCGAGCGTCGAATAGCTCACATCCAGCTCTCCAGGATGGAGCCGCTCGATGGCACGCCGAACCAGGTATCGCTGCAGGCTAACTGGCTTTCCAGCCAGCATGGCAAGGTCGAAGGTGATGAAATCATTCGTTTGCTGGACTATGCAGGCATTCCAGTCTTCGTCTATGATATGGGAAAGGATCTCGTAATCCCCAGCCAGCGAATGTGAAGTGCGCCAGATCGCCTCCCGGAAGCGAGGATTGTAGGATTCCAGAGCCGGGATCAACAGATGGCGCAGACGATTCCTGAAGAAGTCCACGGAGGCATTGCTCGGGTCATGACGCGGGCGGAACCCGTTCGAGGCGCAATACACGATCGTTTCTTCGCGCCACAGATCAAGCAGTGGACGGACGATCGGGATCTGCGGATCGAACATGTGGATGATCGTGCGGTAGGTCATACCCTTCAATCCGGCGAGCCCTGCGCCCCGGATAAAGTGCATCAAAACAGTCTCCACCTGGTCGTCGGCGGTGTGACCGACCGCCACCGCCTGCGCTTGAAAATGGCGTGCCTGTCTCATTAAGAAAGAATAGCGCATGTTGCGCGCGGCTTCCTCGATCGACAGTTTCTGTTCATCCGCATATGCCCGTACGTCGCCGTTTTCGATGACCGAAACCAGATTGAGGCGCGCCGCGGTCCGCTCGACGACGTTCGCATCCGCATCTGCATCGGGACGCAGCTTGTGATTGAAGTGCGCAACAATGACCCGATAGCCCGATTTGCGCAGCACGCTCATCAGGCACAGGCTGTCGGGCCCGCCGGAGACGCCTGCCACAACCGGGCGGTCCGGGGTCAGCCCGCATTGATCTCGCAGAATAGACTGGATGTTTTCGAGCATGCTGAGTTACCTGTCATTGCGAGTCTGCGATAAGCATTCTCCCGCTGACATTATATGAGATTGCTTCGTCAGCCCTCCGGGCTTCTTCGCGACGACAGGATTACAGTTGGTACAATTCCACCAGCACCCCGGAGGTGCTTTCCGGGTGGATAAATGCATATCTCTTTCCGTCCGCAGCGGTGCGTGGCTCCTCGTTGATCAACCGCACGCCTTTCGACTTCAGTTGTGACATCATTCCATGAATATCATCCACTTCGAGACAAATATGGTGCATCCCTGGACCGCGCTTGGCAAGGTATTTTGCAATGCCCGAGTCATCCGTTGTGGGCTGGACCAGCTCTACTTCCGAGCCGGGCAGCGGCAGGAATGCCACCTGTGATTTTTCGGCGGGCACATCGCGCAGCTCGTGGAGTTCCATTCCCAGGGCATCGCGCCAGAAAGCCAGCGCCTTCTCCATATCTTCTACAACGACAGCAACATGATTGATCTGTTTCACGTTCGGCATGGAATTCTCCGGTGTACAGTTCTTAACACGAAGGATATAAGATTGTCTCCCTGACGGGCTCCTATTCCTCGTGTTCTTCGAGTCTAGGCTCTCGGGTTTGATTATAGCCGCTTGTCAGGGGCTTCGATAACGATTAAGATAGGCGCATGCTAAATGCTTCGATCAATGTTCGCCGGGTGCTGGTGCTGGTAGGGATCCTGGTGCTGGTATTCGTTGTGCTCGAGTTCAATCGCCGGCTCGAGGAGCTCAAAGTGCTGAACAGGCAGAACCAGCTGATCCAGACCCAGGCAACCCAGGCGATCCAGACCCAGTTTGCCCTGCAAACTCAGGTAGCCTATGCAGGCTCGAATGCGGCGGTGGAGGAATGGGCGCGCATCGACGGACATTACATTCAGGACGGCGACCTGCCGGTGGTCCCGGTCGAGAAGCCGGGGGCACCGCTTGCCCAGGCTGCGACTCCCACGCCTGCCCCGCCGCAGGTCTCCAACTGGGAGGTGTGGTGGAACCTGTTCTTCGGAGAATAAACAGCGCTTTTTTCTTCCGATCGGCGTTGTAATACCTTGATGAGACGACGTGCGAGTGAGCCTGCGGTGGTTCAGCGAATCAAGACGTTCTGGGAGGCACTGGTTGCGCCTGCCTGGATTGGAGACGCGAGAGAACGCCAGCTTTCGCGCATCCTGAATGTTATCTTGCTGATACTGCTTGCCTGGGGGATGATCGTAGAAGTCCAATCCATTGGGGACAACAGGTTTTCTGGTCCTGCAGATACAATCCGGCTCCTG
Source organism: Anaerolineales bacterium (assembly GCA_035463495.1). Taxonomy (GTDB): domain Bacteria; phylum Chloroflexota; class Anaerolineae; order Anaerolineales; family Villigracilaceae; genus Defluviilinea. The sequence continues at coordinate 12,847 of DATHTH010000405.1, forward strand.
GTGCTGGGAGCGCTGGCGCTGGCTTACTTGCTGAATCGGAGAGGGGAATTTGTCGCAGCCATCATGCTCACCCTGGCGGTCTTCATCACATCGATCTTCGCCTATGTGCTCATCCAGAACGTCCAATCCGGCCGCGATGTCTCATTGCTCTACTATCTGATCATCGCCATTCTCTTGAGCGATCTTTTCTTTTCACTGCGGGGCTACCTCATCACCACAGCCGTTGTCCTGGGCGGGGTATTCGCCGTCTCGCTTCTCAATTCCAACGCGGAAACGATCTTTATCTTCTTGTCTATCTTCTGCGCGCTGGTCGGCTTTTCGAGCCATAGCCGACGTTCCATAGAGCAGCAGCAGATCGCCCTGGCGGGCAAATACGCCCGAGAACGGGCGCTGCTCAACATCGAGCAGCGCCGCTCAGCACAGCTCGGCCTGCTCGAGGAGGTCGGCCGGCAAATCACCGACAGCCTGGAGGAAAAGGAAATTCTCGAGCGCACAATTCAAGCGGTTGTCAACAAATTTGGCTATGCGGAAGCAGCGATTTCCCTGCTGCTGAACGATGAGGTGCTGGAAGTCGCCGCGATCTCGGGCACCCAGGATTTCGGCTACCGGCGCGGCTTCCAGCAAGAGGTGGGTAAGGGCATCATTGGGCATGTTGCGGAAACGCAGAAGGCGCATATTGCCGCCGATGTGACGGTGGACCCTTACTATTTTTCGAGCGCGCCCCGCAGCGGATCGGCAGCGGGCATTCCTTTGCTGGATAAGGGTCAGTTACTGGGGGTGCTGTATGTGGAAAGCGATACCGAGGATGCGATCCAGCCGGACGATGTCCAGGCGCTGCAGACTCTGGCAAACCAGGTGGCAATCTCGCTGCAAAAGGCGCGCCTACATGCACGAACCCAGGAGCATCTTCAGGTGATGACGGCTTTGCAGTCCATTTCTCACGTCATCACATCCTCGCTGGAAATCGGTGAAATTCTAGACACGGTGATCCAGCTTCTGAGGGCCTCATTTGGGTATACCTATGTCAGCGTCTACCTGCTGGAGGGAGACGCTTTACGTCTGGGTGCACAGCTGGGGTATCCGGATAATAAGCTCATCCACGAAGTGCCGCTCTCTGCGGGTGTGATCGGGCGGACGGCGCGCAGCAAGGAAACACAGTTCATCCGCGATGTCAGCAAGGACCCGGATTTCCTGCGGTCAGTCTATGAGGTGAAGAGCGAGATCGCCGTTCCTCTCTTAAAGGATGACCAGGTGCTGGGGGTGCTCAATGTCGAAGCCGAATTGAAAGCTGCCCTGGACGAGAACGATGTTAAATTGTTGAACGCCCTGGCGGGCTCGATCGCCGTAGCCGTTGACAACGCCCGGCTGCATACGGAGGTCAAGCTCATGGCGATGACCGACGTGGTAAGTGGGCTTGCCAACCGCCGCGCCTTCGACGAGTTCCTCGAAGCCGAGATGACGCGGGCAAGCCGTTACAGCCAACCCATCTCCCTGATCATCCTGGACCTGGATTCGTTCAAGGAATACAACGACCGCTGGGGACACCCTGCAGGTGACGTGCGGCTGCGGGAGATGGCCGACCTGCTGCGCCTGAACGTGCGCGAGCCCGATCTGGCAGCCCGTTATGGCGGTGAAGAGTTTGCCGTGATCCTGCCGAACACGTCAAAAAGCGGCGCCCTCCGGCTTGCAGAACGCCTGCGGCACGCTGCGGAAGCGAGTGCCCCTGCGAGCAACGGTGAGCATGGATACATTCCGGGCTATACCATCAGTCTCGGCGTCGCCACGTATCCGGATGATGCCGGTTCGGTCAAGCAACTACTTCTGGCCGCGGACAACGCCGAGCTGACCGCTAAACGCCTTGGGAAAAACCGCGTGTACGCTGCAGATGTCTCAGACTGGATTCAGAACCCTTAAAACGTTTCCTTCATGTCTATAAATT
>DATHTH010000406.1:0-2953 GCA_035463495.1 Anaerolineales bacterium
GATACCCGTATTTATGTGTTCATCGCCGGCGCGATCCCTCTGGGCTTAGCCATGCAAGAGACCGGCACGGCAGACCTGCTGGCAGGCTGGCTACAGGGACTCGTCGCCGGCTGGGGCATCCATTGGATTCTGCTAGTACTGTTTCTGGTCACCGGGCTCGTCACACAGCTGATGTCAGACGCGGGGACCACGGCTCTCTTTGGCCCGATTGCTCTGGCTCTCGCCCAGGGTCTGGGCTTGCGGCCCGAGCCTTTTGTGGTGACGGTGGCAATGGCGGCTGTGACCTCCTTCTTCACGCCCATCGGTCACCATGGCAATTTACTGATCTACGGTCCCGGGCGTTATCAGTTCACCGACTTCGTCCGCGTGGGCGTGCCGCTCACATTGATCATCGCGGTGATCGTCTCGTTCATGGCGCCAGTATTGTGGCCCGGTTGATGAGGGAAGTTACCTGAGCATCCCCCGCGGGATACCGGTGTTGAGTGTAAAAAAACTTCATGGAAAGTGACGGAGAATAAGGTATGCTCAACAAATTCTCGGAAGCACTCAGGCGGTATGCAAGCGGCTGGCTGGTACTGGTCTTCTTTGCTGGAGAGCTCATCTTCAACGCCTTCATCCTGCCTGCCCAGCAGGCAAAGCTGAAGACAACTTCCGGAGGAGTCGGTCCCATTGACATCCAATTCTTTTACATGCCAGACGAGGTCTATGCCATGGTGGCCGCCTATGGAGAAGCGGGACGCCGGGAATACCGGGCCTTTGAGCTCAGCGGTGACTTGGTCTATCCGGTCGTGTACACGCTCTTCTTCGCCCTGCTGATAACCTGGCTGTTCCAGCGCGGCTTCGCTCCTAACAGCTCCATGCAGAAACTGAACGTTCTCCCGTTCGGCGCCTGGTTATTCGACCTGTTCGAGAATCTAGGGATTGCCACCATGTTGTCCGTATATCCTTCCACGCCTGCCCTGCTGGCATGGGGAACCGCGTTATGTACGCTCATGAAATGGCTCTTTGTCGGAGCTGCGATCCTGCTCCTCCTCGGCGGTATGGTAATGGTGCTGACGAGCCAATTCAAGAAACGGGCAATGAAATTTTCGCAGAATATGACCGCGCAAAAGCGAGGCGGACCATATCGCTGAGAACCCTTCCATTGGCTACTTGATGGCTGTCTCACGATCAGGGAAAGCAAGGAGGCCCGGACCTGCGCAAGGCTAGACTTCTTTCCACCACACCCCTGTGCATTCTGGCAGGATTACCCAGTTATTCTTTCTGACCTTGTCCCCGATCTCATCTCCAAAAAAGAAGCGTGAAAGGTATTCGGCTTCGTCGAGCGACTCGAACTGGTAATCCGTACGAATCCATCTCTTTTGGAATCCCGCTTCGTCCAGCCACCCGTAAAAATTGCGCAGGTGCTCGAGCTTCACCGGAGACTCGTTACCGGTGCCAAGCGATTCGAACAGGACAATCCGGCTGCCGGGCTTAAGGACGCGCTTCATTTCCGCCAGGGCTTTATCCAGCTCCTGCCGCCATGTGTCCGGGTTCCAGACCGCAAGGTAGCTCACACTCCAGCCTGAGACGATCAAGTCCGCGCAATGGTCATCCACGGGCAGCTGGCGGTGATCCGCGATATGGATGTGCCAGTTGGACGGTCCGCTCGCTGCCAATTTATCCTGGCAGACGCGCAGCATATCGGGCGCGATGTCAAAGGCATGGACATGCGCAACCAGGGGGGCAAGCATACATGCCAGCCGTCCGGTGCCGGCACCCAGGTCCAGCACCGTGCGATTCTCCAGCGAAACCAGATCCTTGAGAGCGCTCAGAATGTTTCCCTGATAATCCTCGTGGGCGATCAGAGCCTCATATTCATTCCCATGATGAGCATAAACTGTCTTGTTGTCAGGCATGTGTTTCCTTCCAGTTGTAGTTGGACTTCAATACCTTTGCTGGAACCCCGCCGACCAGAGCATTGCTTTCTGGCACCTTTCCACTGATCACGCTTCCCATAGCAACCACTACCCGATCACCGATGGAGGCACCGGGAGAGAACCGCACCGCGCTGCCGATGTAGCAATCCGAGCCGATGCAGATGTCCCGATCCTCTACCCCCGCACCGTGCGTCCAGAACTGGGAATCGATCCCCGCAATCCACGAGCGCTCCCCAAGCACAAGGGAGCCGGAGAGATCGAAGTAATGCCGCGAGGTGATTAACGCATCCTCACAGACCTCGAGACTGCGCAAATAATGGGCCTGTTTGTACTCGTCGCGTAATACCCAGTAGCCGCAGATGAACTCATTCCGGTTCCCGATGGAGGCGCCCCGGTGGACATGAACTTTCATGGGTCCGGCAAACAAATTAAATGGACCGATCCTGCATTCCTCAAAGACCGCTTCGTCCACGGCAATGATGGTTCCGAAGCCAATGCGCGCACCACGCATATGATAGCCAAGCAGGCGATACCCTGTTACGCGTAGCCCATTCAGCGGGAGGAGGGCAATCAGCCCTGCCAGTGCAATTCTTAATTTCTTCAAGTCGTGCTCCAGGGGTCCTGTGCAATTGTAGCAGATTTGAGTTTGTCCCCCGCACCGTTCTCGGGGTTCCGTCGATCCCCTCATCTTCCTGCCGGATACCCTGCTCCAGAGTCAGTTCTTACGGGTGGTGTCAACTCCGCCAGAGCTTGGTAGAGTAGGAGGTACACCGGTGATTGGAGATGCGTATGAACCAGAATTCAAGACCCCCGTTGCTTGGCTCAAAGCGTATAAACCGTCTCTTCTTCTCTTTCCTTCTGGGATGTGCTATCAGCCTCCTGAGCGGGTGCGGACCCTCGCCTACGCCCGCTCCTCCCACCCCGGCTCCACCTCAGCCCACCGCTTCCCCAACACAGACAGCAACAACAGAAAGTGAGTCACCGCTTTTTCAATCAGGTCAGAGCTATAGCGACGCCTCCGACGATATGGAAGT
>DATHTH010000407.1:0-10151 GCA_035463495.1 Anaerolineales bacterium
AGCGGATTCCCATCTGGATTGCCGACTATGTTTTGATGTCCTACGGCACCGGTGCGATCATGGCGGTCCCCGCGCACGATGAACGTGACTTTGCTTTTGCGCGTAAGTACGGACTGTCTGTCATTCCTGTGATCCAGCCCGAAGGCGCTGAGCTGGACGGTGGTACGATGGAAGCCGCCCACGAGCATGAAGGCGTGATGATCAACAGTGGTCCGTTCAACGGCACGCCTGCCACCAACGACAAAGGCATGAAGAACCCCGCCATCAAGGCGGTTGTCGAATGGCTGGAGCAGAAGGGCATCGGGAAGCGCGCCGTCAACTATCGCTATCGCGACTGGCTGATCAGCCGCCAGCGCTACTGGGGCGCGCCCATTCCTATGATTTACTGCAATGTGCATGGCTGGAATCCGGTGCCCGAAGATCAGCTGCCCGTTATGCTGCCCGAAGAGGTGGAGTGGAAACCCACCGGCGAGTCCCCTTTGAAGCTGCACCCAACCTGGAAGAACACCACCTGCCCGATCTGTGGCGAGCCTGCCATTCGTGAGACGGATACGATGGACACCTTTATGTGCTCGTCCTGGTACCATCTGCGTTACCTGTCGCCGGACTTTGACAAGAGTCCGTTCGATGAGGCGGAATACAACTACTGGATGCCCGTGGACACGTACACGGGCGGCATCGAGCATGCCACCATGCATTTGTTGTATACGCGCTTTTTTCACAAGGCGCTGCGCGACGCCGGGATCGCGGAAGGCAACGAGCCCATGATGCAGCTGCGCAATCAGGGCATGGTGCTGGGCGAAGATAACGAGAAAATGTCGAAGAGCCGCGGCAACGTGATCGCGCCCGATGTGCTGGTAGAGCGCTACGGGGCAGACACCGTGCGCGCCTATCTGATGTTCTTTGCCCGGTGGGACATGGGCGCGCCCTGGGACTCACAGGGCATCGAAGGGAGCGCGCGCTGGCTGCGCCGTGTCTGGACGCTGTTCACGGACCAGGTGGAGCCCGGAACCGCGTCGGAGGAAGCCAGGCGGACTTTGCGCCGGCGCGTCCATCAGACCCTGCGCCGCGTGACCAATGACTTCGAGAAATTCGAGTTCAATACCATCATCTCAGCCTTGATGGAGCTGCTGAACGAGATGTACAGAGCCCGTGACGCCGGTGCAGCTGGCACCCCGGAATGGGAGGAAGCCACCGAGATCTACGTGAAGATGCTGGCGCCCATCGCCCCGCACATCGCCGAGGAGCTGTGGACGAGCCAGCTGGGCAAGCCCTACTCCATCCACCAACAGACGTGGCCGCGCGTGGACGAAGTCGCGGCCAAGGAAGATGTGATCGAGATCCCCGTGCAGGTCAACGGGAAGCTGCGCGATCGGATCGTGGTCCCTGCCGAGGCGGGCGAGGAAGACATTAAGGCGGCTGCCCTGGCGAGCGAGAATGTCCGCAAGTTCCTGGAAGGGAAGGAGCCCAGGAAGGTCATCATCGCCCAGAAGAGGCTTGTGAATGTAGTTGTATAGGTCGGTTGTTGTATCGTTTGTCGGCAGGCCCCTGACGTTTTATGGCATCAGGGGCTTGCTCTTCCCAGGTCTGGAAAGCAACCCCATACGTTTCAGGTGCAGGCACTCCTGCCACCATTAAGTGCTATAATCAGCAGGACAATCGAAGCCAGACAGTATGCGTTCCCATGGAAGGCGGCCAGTAACCCTGCGAACGCGCTCAACTTACCCCGCTTCTTTTCTATACTCTTGGCGTTTGTTTTTAAACTGAATTAGTCTCTTTTGAGCCCTGGGTATTAAGATGGATTTATTCTTTCAGTCGACAATGAACTTTTCCTTTTTTGCAAGTGTCCCTGAGAGGACGCCGGCGGGCATATGGCGGTGATGCCTGTAGACGCTGACCTCACGCTGTTGGACGCTGCTAGACAGATGAACAAGGAAGCGCTGGTAAAGATCTTCGATCTTTATTCTTCCGCTATATATAACTACGCGCTGCGTATTTGCAACGACCCTCTGGAAGCTGATCACATTGTGGGGGATGTCTTTGCCAAGCTGCTCGAGCAGTTCTCCAACGGACATGGCCCGAACAGCAACCTCCGCTCCTACCTTTTCGAAGCCACCTATCACCTCATCATCGACCGGGCGCGCTCCTCCCGCCGTGAGGCACCGCTCGAAGCAGTGGACTTTCTCCGGGCAGATGGACAGTCCACCGTGAGCAAGAGCGAGGACCGGATCCTGTTTGAGAGCGTGATCCGGATCATCAAGAACCAGCTAACTGAGGACCAGCGTCACGTGATTGTTCTGCGCTTTCTGGAAGGTTTCAGTTTGCGCGAAACCGCTGAAATTATTGGAAAAGAAGTTTATAATGTGAAGGTCATTCAGAATCGTGGAGTTGCGAAACTACGCAAAGCTCTGAAACACAAGGTCGCTTCATGAAACCGACTCCTGCTCCACACGATCAAGAGATCATCGACCTTCTGGAGAGTCTGAAATCTGCACAGGCTGAGTATCCTCCGGAATTATTGGCCGCCAGACGGGCGGCTTTCATCGATAGAATAAATCAATCCGCCACGGGGGACAATCATGAAGAAGCTGTGCTATCCGGCCGGCAATTCAACACGCGTTTAAGAGAGTTGCAATCTGTCAGGGACGAATATCCGCCCGAATTGCTGGCTGCCCGGCGGGCGGCTTTCATCGCCCAGATTGAACAGCATCGCCCGGCGGAGGTCACCGAAGAGGTGCTCGAGCCGGATGCAGAGCTCCTCAGCTTATTCAAGCGCATAAAAGCCGCCGAGCCAGCGTACGCACCGGGGATCCTGGCTGCCCGGCGTGCGGCCTTTGTCCGCCAGATCGCGCGCGGAGGCAGCCCCAGCATTCTGGATGCCTGGATTATCTCACTACACCGACTTGTTTTGCATATAGCGACACTGCCGGCGTTGCCAAGGCCGAGCGTCATGCGCCTGTCAGTGACGATTGCTCTGCTCGTCCTGGCGGCGTTTGCCGGCTCGTTGCTGAGCAGCCGCGATCAGGTCATGAGTCCCTCCCCCAATCAGGACGGAGCAACCGGCCCGGCCGCCGTGCTCGCGACGAGTACTCGGGAAGTTGCTCGAGAAATCTGCAAGCCCGGTTATTTGCCACCGCTATGCCTGGCAAAGGAGTTCGAGCAGGATCAAACCCTCACTTATCAGGGCAACGGGATTGCGCGCCCGGCTGTCGCCAAGGACACGGTCCCGGGGTTTAGCGGCGTGCATGACCCTGCCTTTCTGAATGATGGTCAGTACGGTCCCGGGTCGAGCTGGGTCAGCAACAGCCCCAATAGCTGGATCAAGATCGATCTCGGGACAACCACAACCATCAACACAGTCACATTCGGCCGCGACCGCCTCGGTCATCTGACGGATGGCAACCCGGGCCAGTTCGTCATCGCTGTGGCGCTGTCCGATGATATTTATGCCGATGGAAATAGCAGCAATGACTCCCGCGAATATATACAGGTCTATAACTCAAGCCGGGATGGATTCAATGGAGTGATTACCGGTCCTGAAACCGTTCGGGCAGCCTTTGGACCCATCCGGGCAAGGTATGTCAAGATCATTTTTGCCAATCCCGGGACCACGGTGGATGAGGTCGAGGTATTCATGGTCCAGCCGCCTGTTTTGGCGCAAGACCCGACCCGCAGACCAAAAGAGGACGAGCCGCTTTTCGTGGCGACACCTGTCCCCTCTGTCACCCCGCGCCCAACGAACACCCCGAGTCCAATGCCTACCAACACAGCTACACCTACAGATACACCTACAGCCAGACCTACGAATACATCCACTCCGAGACCAACCAATACGCCGTTGCCCACCAATACGCCGACTCGTATTCCGACGGATACGAACACACCGCAGCCGACGCGGACGCCGACTCGCATCCCAACAGATACGAATACCCCCCAGCCGACACGGACGCCGACTCGTATCCCAACGGACACCCCGGAGCCCACGGCGACACCCCACCCGACTCACACGCCCGCTCCGACAGATACGGCTGTCCCCACACCGACGCCTCCGAACGAGCTACTCGAGCCATCTCCAATGCCGACTATGCCTTGAACCATGCTGTAACCCTCCTCCGTCAGCTCCACAAGCTTCTTACTGTCCTCCAGCTGTCAGGAGGCAAAGAAGCGCGCGCAGGGCTCGGCAGGGCGAGGATCTCCTTCCAACCAGACAAAAACCAAATACCGCCGACGATATCCCTGCTTACACCAGGGTTCTCTTTCGTCAGGTGAACCTCTGAGGTGAGCATGGCAGAACCAGTGTACTTCCAGTGGCAGAATAAGTTCCTGTTGGAGACCATTTACCTGCGGCGGAACAGGAAGCTGGCTGATTTTCTGATCTATTGCAAGGAGATCGAGCTATGGGAGGAAAACAAGGGTAAGGATATCGCGCACTTGCAGGCAGAGAAGGATGCCTATATTGCGGACCGCGATCAGGCAGTTATCACGGCTTATAAATCCTATAAGGTTGAGTACGACTATTTCACCAAGGGGGATCCTGGCATCCGATACAGATCTAAATATCGTCTCACCGACGAGGCGGAGCTTTTGCAGGTGCGGGATCTTCATCGCACCCTTTCGGATAACCTGCCCAAGCGACAGGATGTCCGTAAGGAAAAGAACTTTGTCGCGTATTACGTCTCGTTATGGCAGGAGAAAATCCGAAGATTAAAGGAGGAGCAAGCACGGCTGGAGCGCAGGCTCCAGGTCATCCTCCCCGACCATCGCGAGCGCCCGGGCTTGAACCAGCAGCTGCAAAAACTGCGAGAGATCACCCTGCCCATCATGAGCGAGGAGCTGGAGCGGCTGCTCAAGTTCCTCTCCACTTACAACAAGATTGAAAAGCGCAAGCTCGAATTCTATAAGGCAACGGAAGCCGCCAAGACCGAGATCCGGAATCTGCGCGCAAAACTGGAGGGTGTGCATACACCTCTCAGGCGCGTCGAGGCGGAATACCGCGAGGTATCTGCCGAGCTGAAGCGCTTGCAGACTCCCCCGCAGCGCGATTCCTTTGAAGGCTATTTCCTGACGGACGAGGTATCCGGGGAGCTTCGCCGTCAGTTCCCGGCAGCCGATCCGGCGCTGATCGGTGTGGTCGGCGGGATCCACAAGCGGCTCGCCTCCGAGCTGCGAACTCTCAAAAGTGAAGACGTCAGGCGGACCCGGGTGCGGGACTTTGTCCACGAGTTGCGCGGTCAGCACAACACCCTTGTTACCGAAGCTGCCAGGCTGGAGTCGCAACTGCGCGATGGGGCGGCGAACAGTGGAGAGAAACAGGCACGACTTAACATGCTCCGGGAAGGCGCGCTGAGAGCCGTGGAAACCGAGCTGGATAAGCTCAGCAATTATTACACCGCCCTTGAGCATGCCAAAAAACCAAGGGTGGAATGGGACCGGATGATCCAGGACAGGCAAAAAGAGCTCCAGCGCAAGCAGGCTAGCAAGTCGCAGCTCGAAGGGCAGGCAGCGGAGCTGGAGGCACAAGTCAAAGCCAAAGAGTCCATCCTGAATATGTCCGAGGTGGACTATCTTGTCCGTTTTCTTCCCGACCAGCCGATCACAGTCAAGGATATCGTGCGCGGGAAAATCGAAAAATACAAAGGCTCGCTCGAACAGAAGCTAGATAAGCAGCGTCCCGAGGAGGAGATCCAGCAGGAGCTTCTGGAGGAGATCGTCCGTCTCTTCATGGAGAAGCCCGGGGATTTTCCACTATGGCTGCAGTACATGGTCATTCATTTCTCCGGGATGCGCTACGCGACCGCGCATGGCTCGTGGGCTGATCCCAAGGACCTCTTGAAGAGCCTGCGAACCTCGGCGCTCGAAAAGGACTTCAGAAGGATGGATGACGACGCCGTCGAAGCCTTGTGCGAGGAGCGCCTGGCTGTCTATGAATCACCAAATCCCGCCAGCGCACCGAAGCTGGCGCTGGCGAACGATCCAAAGTCGAAGGCGAAAGTTTCCACTCACCTTAAGCGACTTGAGCGTACCTATAACCGGCGCGACGCCCTGTTCGAATTGCTGATCGATGAGCAGGGTTATGAGATCGACACGCTGGACCCGGCAGAGGCGCTGAAGGAATTGGAAGCGCGGAGAGAGTCGTTCCCGGACTGGATGTGGAAGGAGATCGTCCAACTGACCGATCTGCGCGTGAAAGAGGCGAAGGATTCCGCCTGGAACAAGCTTAGCGAAGAGGAGAAAGAAGAAAAGAATCTGGCGAAGTACGCCGAGCTGCGTGAAGTCATGAATAAGTGGAAGCAGGCGCACATCACGGGCTGGCGTCAGGAACACGACCGCTCAAACCGGCTGATCGTGACCAGCTCCGTTTGCAACGAGGTGGCGGAGCAGATCCTGCATCTGCGCGGTCATTCACCGGGTGGCGGGCTGACCGGGCTGGTGGACTGGTACATGCGCATGGTGCGGGAAGAAAAAACGCAGGGCGTCTCGCAGCGATATTTTGTTTTCTCACAGCCGGGGGCGGAGGAATATTGCAAGATAGGAGCGACCATCCTGTGGCTGCGCTTCGTTCATGACAAACCCAATCCGTGGCGGATCGCGAAGCCGCTCGCCACGAAGCAGGGCGACCGGTTGATCCCCGAGAGATACAGGGCGAAAACGGGCGCGGAGGACTGGACGTACTTCGAAGGCGACGGGGTCCGGCGGACGCGCCAGCGGGTCCTCGATAAGAAGAAGAAAGTGACGGACGAGCAATGGCTGCGCTGGATGCATGCTGCAACTGTGGCAAAAGTGGCGGAGACCGCCGATGGGCCCGTTGTTCTCACCTTTGAGACGGCTCTTCCATACGACGATCCAAGTGTCTCTGCAGTGGGCGTGTTCAAGCACAGTCTTCAGAACCTGATGTATGACGGTGGCGAAGAAAACTACTTTGGGGCCTTTCTCGCTTATGTGCCTGAGGTAGAAATGCCTGTGCGCGACCTCGAAGAGATGCTAGACTGGAACAAGATCCTGCGCCGACAGGTCATGAGCCCGGTGCAGCTGGAGGAGTACCGCACGAAATACATTCGCGCCACCTGATCCAGGCGGCAATCTGGTTGCGCAAAGACCCGGGTAGAGGCGCTTGTATTCCAACATGACTTGTGCTACACTGCGATAAATTCAGAGAGGAAGGAGGTACGTTCTATGGTGACCACTAAAAAATTGCAATTTGTCAGAATGCATTACCTCCTGTTGCCGCGATAAATTAAGCTCTCCCTAGCTCTTGTTTGTCCAGTAGCCGCAGGCATTGCATTGACCTGCGGTTTTGATTTCTCTATTCTTTTACAAAAGATCTCTGTTCTATACAGATCGGGAACGTATCAAATGTCTGTTATCGAAGTCAAAGAACTTACCAAGGTGTTCAAGATCCCCAAAAAAGAGCCGGGTCTGGGCGGCGCGGTCAAGGGACTGTTCCGCCCTCAGTATACGAACAAGACGGCCGTGGATGGCATCAACTTCAGGCTGGACCCCGGCGAGATCGTCGGCTATATCGGCGTGAACGGCGCCGGCAAGTCGACCACGATCAAGATGCTGACCGGCGTGCTGATGCCCACCAGCGGCAGCGTCCAGGTGCTCGGCCGCGACCCGCACCGCCAGCGCGTGGAGAACGCCCGCGACATCGGCGTGGTCTTCGGTCAGCGCACGCAGCTGTGGTGGGACCTGGCGTTGATCGAGTCCCTGAACCTGATCGCAAAGATATACAATGTTCATCCGGTCAAATATCGCTTGATGCTCAATAAATTTACCGAGACACTCGAACTGGATGAGCTGCTCAAGACGCCGGTACGGAACATGTCGCTCGGGCAGAAGATGCGCTCGGAACTGGCGGCTGCACTCATCCATGAGCCGCGCGTCGTCTATCTGGATGAACCGACCATTGGTCTCGATTTAATCGTCAAGGAGCGCATCCGTGATTTCATCAAGGCGGAGTGCATTGCCAAGGGCATGACCGTCATCCTGACCACGCACGATCTGGGCGATATCGAAGAGCTGTGCCGGCGCGTGATCATCATCGACGATGGACGCGTTATTTATGATGGTCCCATCGAAACGATCAAAAGACAATTCGGCAAATTCCGTGAGATCACCTTTGAAACCGTGGAAAACGTAAACGGGCTTGATCTTCCTGCGGGAGCCGAGCTGCTCTCGACAGGCGACTATAAGGTGCAGATCCGCTTCGATCGCACGGTCAGCACTGCCAGCCGGGTCGCCAGCATGGTCATGAACCAGATCGAGGTGCGTGACTTCTCACTCTCGGAGCCGGAGCTCTCGGATATTGTCAAGCAGATCTACAACGGTGCGCTGAGCAGGGAGCCACGATGATCCGCTCTGCCCGGCGCGACCTCTCCATCTATGCAGCCTTCTTTGCCATGGTTCCCAAGGTGTTCATGGCATACCAGGTCTGGTTCTGGGTGGGACTGGTGCTGAACATCATCAGCATGGCGATCCTGGTCTACTTCTGGCGCGCCATCTATAACGACGCCAGTACGATCTCCGGGCTGGGTCTCAACCAGACCCTGACCTACATTTTGCTTGCCTTTATTTTCATGCCGCTGACGGCGAACGACCTGGTCTGGGATTTCGGCAGTAACCTGCGGGAAGGGACCATCATCCATCATTTGCTGCGCCCGATCAACTTCCAGGGCATGAATTATGCCCAGATGTTCAGTAACCTGGTCATGCGCCTGGTGCTGAACGCCCCGATGGGAGTGGTGGCTGTCCTGTTGTTCGGTCTGCGTTTCCCGACGGATCTGCAAACCTGGCTGGCGTTCATCGTCTCTGCGCTGCTTGGCTTTACGGTGATGTTTTTCTTCAACTGGTTACTTGCCTGTTTCACGTTCTATACCACCGAGATCTGGGGCCTGGGCGTCCTGATCGAGGGCATGAACTTTTTCCTGAGCGGGGCGCTGGTGCCGCTGGTGATGATGCCGGAGCTGGTGCGGAACATTGTGCTGAGCATCCCCTTTGCCCAGGCGCTGGCGGTGCCGGTCGGCTTGCTGGCAGGGATCACGCCCCTCAGCGAGGCGCCGCGCGTCTGGTTCATCCAGCTCCTGTGGATCGTCGGGCTGTGGCTGCTCTCCAGCCTGTTCTTCCGCGTAGCCGTGCGCAAGATCACGGTGCAGGGAGGCTGAGCATTGTGACCCGTTATCTCAACCTCTACTGGTACTTCCTCATCCAGCGCCTGAAGGTGCTGATGGAATACCGCGCCAGCTTCATCCTGGGCGCCTCGTCCACCATCGTCTGGCAGGCGTCCAGTATCGCCGCGGTCTGGGTGGTGATGCAGAAGGTGCCGAGCCTCAATGGCTGGGTGTATGACGAGGTGCTGCTCGTCTACGGGCTTGTGACCCTCTCCAAGTCCATCAACCATATGTTTGCCGACAACCTGTGGACACTCGGACGCATGTATATCCGCTCCGGCGGATTCGACCGCTTCCTGGTCCGCCCGATCGATCCGCTCTTCCACCTGCTGGCGGACCGCTTTTGCCAGGACGGGGTCGGCAACTTCGTGGTGGGCGCGGCGCTGCTGGTCAAGACCTCGCTTGCCCTGGGCATCGACTGGACCCCCGAGAAACTGCTGATGCTGGTCGTCGGCGTGGTGAGCGGCGGCTTCATCTTCATCGCCCTCAACCTGATCACCTGCGTCACCTCCTTCTGGATCGTCGACTCGGTCCCGATCACGCGCCTGGTCTTCGACAACCACCTGTTCGCGCAATATCCGCTTTCTATTTATCCGCGCGTCATCAGCATTCTGCTGACGTGGATCATCCCCTACGGCTTCGCGTCGTTCTACCCGGCGAGTTATCTATTGAATCGAGATGTGGGAAACCTCGCCTGGTTTGGACCGCTGGTGGCAGCTTTCCTGCTCTTCCTGGGGTATCGCTTCTGGCAGTTCGGGCTGAAATATTATTCGGGGACGGGAACATAGAGTGTCCATCTAGAGTCTATAATCTCAGAAAGCAAATCATTCGAAGGAAAGACTTCGAATACAATTAGGTGAATGCCTGTGCGATAATCATCGTGCCTCAGATGGAGAGTCCGCGTGGTCATCTCATTCGGATGCTTGCGAGGTAAGAAGTCTAGATGAAGTTACCTGATAAAACCAACCCTGCATTTGACAAATT
>DATHTH010000408.1:0-5369 GCA_035463495.1 Anaerolineales bacterium
GTCATAAGATCCCCAGAGGGCGTCTTATACGAAGAGGCTTCGCTTAAGTACTTTTATACGCATTATCCGGCAGGAAGTATAAACGCCGGGCGTTCAGAAAACAATAGCCTACCAGGGGAGGGGCTGCCATTCACTTCTGGAAGCCAGTTGTAAAGTCCGTCCGGTGGATCTCGAGGTATAGTCGCGTTTGAACCCGCGGGGTCTGCCAACACAGCCTGTCAGGGGAACTTTCTGGTAAAGAACAGGCAGCCATACAGGAACCATATACACACCATATACAAACCTTATCGGCATCTGCTTCCGGTTACATACCGGTCAGCCACCGTCAAGCCAGCAATTCCCATACTCGAGAAAGGATTGAACACCCACATGGCAAAAGTGACACTCAACCAGCTGCTTCACGTGCTCCAGGGCGGCATCGGCGACTGGGTCTTCCGCCAGATGCCGGATGGCACGATCATCATCAGCGACGCCCCGCGTTACCATAAGCGCAAAACGACGCAGAAACAACAGGCGCACCGGGAGCGGTTTCGACAGGCAGCCAAACATGCCCGGCGGGCAGCCAGGAAGCACCCCATCTATGCCGAGCTGGCGAAAGGCACCTGGAAATCCGCCTACAACTTTGCGCTGTCCGATTGGTGGCACAAGCCCGAAATCCACCGCATCGAGAGGAAAAAGGGTTGCATCCGGGTCCAGGCGACTGATAATGTCCTGGTGGCACGGGTGCGTGTCACCGTGCTAGACGAAGGCGGCAAGATCCTGGAAGCTGGCGAGTGTGTAAAGGCAAAGGGTCGTGCGTCCGGCGCAGGGTGGTGGGAATTTGCCTCCGAGGCACAGGGCAAGACGGTCATCGCCGAAGCCTGGGACCTGCCAGGCAACGTGACAAAGTTTGCCGCTGAATAAATAGACTTTCCGTGCGAGAAGATTTCTTTGGGCGGTGCCCTCGCAATGACAGATAACAAAACTCCCCGATTTGCATCGGGGAGTTTCCATTCAGCGAAAGACTTATTCTTCCTCGTCTTCGTCCTTCTTGCCGCGCTCGACAGCCAGTTCCGGTTCCCCTTCGGCAGCTTCTGCGCCTTCAACACCGGGCACGCCGGCGCCTTCCTCTTCAACTCTGGCAAAGGTCGCTACAGCCACTGTGGTGTCGGGGTCAGCCAGGATCTGGATCTTATCCGAGACCTGGAGATCGCGCACGCGAATGCTCTCACCGGGGCGTCGCAGTACGGAGATATCCACGTCGATGCGCTCAGGCAGGTCGGCCGGCAGACACTCCACCTCGAGCGACTGCAGGTTGGTGACCAGCACGGCATTGTAATCCTTGACAGCGGTAGAGACGCCCACGAAGCTCAGGCTCACCGTCGCGCGGATGGTCTCGGTCAGCGAGACCGTCAGGAAGTCCACGTGCAGCAGGCGGTTCTTGATGTAGTCGCGCTGCTTCTCACGGACGAGCGCCGGATATTCCTGTCCATCCAGATCAATTGTGACCAGGCTGGAGGATGTGAGTCGTCCCAGCACCAGGGAAGCGCCGTGGCCATCCAGAGTGATGTTGATCGGATCGGTGTGGCGGCCGTAAATCACGGCGGGCAGTTTGCCTGCCCGGCGCATGGCTTTCACCTGCTTGCCGATCACATCCCGTTTTTCTGCTTTTAGTACTACTTTCTCCATCGTTACTCCTCGAGCGCCTCTCACCCGCCCCCTCCTACCTCCCCCATTTTCTGAAGTGCGAAAATGCGGGAGGTCAAGGGTGGGGGTCGAGTTACCTTCGCTCTTTGAAAAGAATTTCTGTAGCGACCACGTCGCTACGTTATCATACAACTAGCGCCGGAACAATGCCCGTCCCAGCAGGTAGATCAAACCGGCGAACAGTCCGCCGGTCAGCCCGGCGATCAGCGCCGAGAGGGAATCCATCAGGGTCGTCACGTTGCCACTGACCTGCCGCCCCACCACCAGGAGGGCACGCGCCCCTTCCACGTGGACCTCGCGTCCGGCAGCCAGACCCGTCAACCCGTAATGGACTTCGGCGTTTCTCGCCACGACAGCTCCGGTTGTGCCTGAGACAGAGGCTTTCTCGGCCTGGACATACCCGATCGCGCTCCTCTGAGAGAGCACTTCTTCGGCTTGTAGCGCGCCCACTGCGGATTGATATGCCGAGACACTGGTTGCCCGCACGCTCTCTGCAGCGCTCTGGTGCAGCGCCGCGTCTTCAGCACGTACGCTCACGACAGCCGACTGGTGCAGCCGCACCACCTCTGCATTCACCGCCTCTACTCTAGACTGGGAAACGCTGGCTGCCCGGGGCTTCTGGGATTCGGAGAGATCTTGCGGTTCGTTCATGGTCCTCTGCACCCTGGCTGTTAGCACAAATCCGTCCCGCTTGTGCGGGACGGCGGGGAACAACGGGGAGGATTTTACCACATAATCCTGACGGGTTCTCAAGCAGCAAGGGATCTAAGTAGTCGTTCGAAAGTAATTTTATGAAAACGTGCTCGAGGCGGCGTCCCCGCCGCCGAGGACGGCGGCTTGAGCAATGCAGTGTTTCATAAGCTATTTCGATTGACTACTTACCATGGCTTTGTCAAAATCCAGTTCATGTCACCCTGAGGGAGCGTTTTCCCTGGCACCGTGCGGCTTACCCTGGCACCGCCCGCCAGGGCAGGTGAGCCGTACCAGGGCAAGTGTCGCTCCGCTCACACCGTCCCGAAGCGGTGTCCTTCGGGAGCATGACATGCCCCCGATTTGTCAAGCGATACTGAGAGAGCCATAAGAGATCTACTTTACTTCCCAGGTGGGATGTATTTCACAGAAATTTGATGTATAACTCGAGCTATCTGCATCAAACATAGAGGAGATTACCGATGTCCATTGTAACGACTGAAGTATTCGTGCAAGTCCCGCCGAAGCTTGCCTACCGCGCCTTCACCAGCTCCACTGCGCTGCGCGAGTGGCTGTGCGACGTTGCCACCGTCGAGCCGCACCCCGGTGGACGGATGTACCTGTGGTGGCGCGGCGACTTTTCTTCCAACGGCAACTATCTGGCACTGGACGAAAACAAGTGCGTCAAATTCCGCTGGCATGGCAGCCCCGATCCCGCTCCGACCGAGGCGACCGTCACATTTACCGAGCAGGATGGCGGTACTCTTGTCCGCATCGAGCATGCCGTCCCGGAAGAAGACGATTGGAAGCCAATCGGGGAAACGTTCCGCCAGAACTGGGCAGAAAGCTTCGAGAACCTGAAGTCAGTCCTCGAGACCGGCATCGACCTGCGCATCGCTAACCGCCCCATGCTGGGCATCCTGCCCGGCGACTTCACCGAAGAACAGGCGAAGGCACTCAATATTCCTGTCCGTGAAGGGCTGCGCCTCGACGACGTCGTCGCCGGCATGGGCGCCGAGCAAGCCGGATTGCAGCGGGATGACGTTCTGGTCGGGATGGCGGGTAATACGATCACGCGCGAATTCAATAGCCTGTTGAATGCCATCACCGGCAGGAAAGGCGGCGATGAAGTGGAGGTGGTCTATTATCGCGGGCCTGAGAAGAAGACCGTCACGATGCAGCTCAGCAGGCGCCCGATGCCCGATGTCCCGTTTGAGCCTGCCGAGCTGGCAAAACGCGTCCGTGCAATCTTCGAGCCGGCGCTTGCGGAGTTGGAAAGGGCTTTCGAAGGCTACAGCGACGAGCAAGCCAGGAAGCGCCCGGATCCGAAGGAGTGGAGCGCACTGGAGATCGTCGCGCATCTTGTCCACGGAGAGCGCTTTAACCTGGTCTATCTGACCAGCCTGATCGACGGCTATGAGCTCACCTCAGATGGCTTTGGCAGCAATGTCACCGCCCAGGTGGAGGCGACGGTCAGGGCAAACCCATCCATCGAATTGATGGTAGCGGAATTACGCCGCACGGTAGAAGAGTTGCTCGCATACGTCGAGCTGCTGCCCGCAGACTTCGTCCTCAACAAAGGCAGCTATTACCGCTTCGGCTCCATCCTGCTGCAGCCGAACTTCCATATCAATGCCCACATCCAGCAGGTCAAGGATGCGCTGGCGGTGGCTGGATAAAGATTTCGCGTCATTGCGAGCGAAGCAATCTCACAAGAATTTCCTATGAAAATAGTGTGAGAGATTGCTCACCTGCCCCGGTACGGCTCACCTGCCCTGGCGGGCGGTGCCAGGGTAAGCCGCACGGTGCCAGGGTCGGCGGGAAGAACGCCCTCCTCGCTATGACAGAAGCGTGTGACAGGCATAATTCGGAAAGGACTAACCCGGACGCTGCTGCTTCATCGCGTCCGCTATTTCGTGTGACATATCATCTGGGCGCTCCTCAAGGTGAGCGACGATACTACGGTAACTCTCCTCGTCGCGATTCTGGCTGAGCTTGTAGCTCGCTTCGATCTCCGTCACCTCGAGCTGGAACGGGGCGACTCCCCTCATCTCTTTCTCTACAAAGTCCTGCGGCAGCGTTTCCATCTTATAGGGACCACTTGTTTCATAGCGATCCACAAGCCGTTTGAGGACGCCATAGGATTCCTCCCTGTTGGTGATCAGGCGCGGCTTGCCATACACATGCACAGACTGGTAATTCCAGGTGGGCACGTTGATATGGTTGTACCAGGTCGGGGAAATATAGGTATGCGGTCCCTGGAAGATCACCAGGGCCTCGTTGTTCGTCTCGAATAGTCTCCACATCGGGTTGGCTCGGGACATATGCCCGTTAACGAAAAGCGCCTCGCCATCTTCCAAGATCTCGAACAGGAGATGGCTGGCGACGGGCTTCTGTCCATCGTAGAGCACGAGCGTTGCAAAGTCGTTTTTTCGTAGAAATTCAACGATGATTTGACGGTCTTCCTGGCGAAAGAATCTGGGAATGTGCATGTAGCTCCTGGACGTGGTGGTCTCGGTACTCCCCTCAACGTGCATTCGGGGCTACTCGACCACCGGGTATCCTTACCAAATAAGATTTTAGGCAAACGGGGAGAGTATAACATTTAGGTTTTCTGCGGTTCCTTACACCTCGCCAGACAATCGTTCAGGAAGAATGTCGTATTTCGCTTGACGGTATAATCCGACCCATTCAAGGAAACCCATGCGCCGTTACTTACTCTTCACCGTCTTTATCTCCGGCATGACCACGCTTGCCGCGGAGCTCGCCGCGGCGCGCCTGATCGGCAACGTGTTCGGCACCAGCAACATCGTCTGGGCAAGCATCATCGGGCTCATGCTGATCTATCTTACGTTCGGTTATTTCCTCGGCGGACGGTGGGCGGACGCTAACCCGACCCCCGCGGCGTTGTATCGAATCATCGCCTGGGGCGCGTTCACGCTGGGAGTCGTGCCTCTTGTCGCCGGACCCGTACTGCGGTCCGCGGCGAATGC
>DATHTH010000409.1:0-9061 GCA_035463495.1 Anaerolineales bacterium
AGGAGCCTCTGCCTGCACCCGGCGCGGATGAAGTTCTGGTGCAGACCACCTGCTCTGCGATCAGTGCCGGGACCGAGATGTTGATCTACCACGGCCGTTTCCCACGCGAGCTCGAGGCGGATTCTGCCATTTCATCCCTGCGAGGCGGCTTCAAGTACCCGCTAGCCTATGGATATGCCTGTGTTGGCACGGTCCGGGACGTGGGCGCAAAGACAGATCCCAAATGGCTTGACCGTTCCGTTTTCGTCTTTCAGCCGCATTCGTCGCACTTTGTGTGCAAGCCCGAGGCGTTGTTCCCCGTGCCGGAAGCTCTCTCTCATGAATGTGCGGCTTTCTTACCTAACATGGAGACGGCAGTCAACCTCGTACAGGATGCCGCCCCGATCTATGGCGAACGCGTGCTTGTACTGGGTCAGGGTGTGATTGGTCTTTTGACTGCCTCTCTGCTCAAAGAGTTTCCGCTGGAAGCCCTGGTCACAGTGGATTGCTTTGAGCGCCGCCGAACGTCCTCACCCGTGACCCCGGGCTTATGCCTGAATTCTGATGCGCCGAATTTTCACGAAGCCAGCCAGGAACGGCTCCACGGCCAGGCAGACCTGACGTTTGAGCTGAGCGGTAACCCCGCCGCGTTGAACGATGCGATCGAGCTCACCGCGTTTTCCGGCAGGATTGTGATTGGCTCGTGGTATGGAAAAAAAAGTGCAGAGATCGATCTCGGCGGGGCATTCCACCGTTCGCGTATCAAGCTGATTTCCTCCCAGGTGAGTACGATCGCGCCGGAGCTTTCCGGACGCTGGGATAAAGCACGTCGCTTCGATATTGCCTGGAGGGCATTGGAGAAGGTCAGACCCGAAAAATGGATCACACATCGTTTTCCCCTTCATGAAGCCAGGGAAGCTTACCGATTGCTGGATGAGAGTCCAGAGGAAACGATTCAAATTCTATTTTCTTATCCATAAAGGCTGACAAGGTGAAAAACTATGCTGGTTTTTGGAAGAGAGCAGGTGCATTCGCTCTAGACTACCTGCTGATCCTCGCGTACCTTCTGGGGCTCACCTTACTCTTCATGCTGCTGGACTTTTTCTTTGATGTCAATCAATGGTTGTTTGGTGATAGGATTCGAGCACAGCTCGTTGCTTTTCTGCTGGTGACATTTCCCGTTCTCCTATATTTCGCGATCTCCGAATCCTCAGCACGTCAGGGGACCTGGGGAAAACGACGGTTAAGTTTAAAAGTAGCAGACCGTAATGGAGACCGAATCCATTTCGGAAGAGCCCTGTGGCGGGCAATCCTGAAGTTCCTTCCATGGGAACTCTCGCACACGTTGATCTGGCAAATATCCTTTTCACCTGACGTAAACTCGATCTGGATCAGCTACGGATTTCTTCTGGTATATGCTTTGATTGGTTTGAACCTCGTCAGTCTTCTTTTCAGCAGGCGGAACCAGACTGTATATGACCTTCTTGCTGGAACGTATATACTGCGCCTACGCTAACAGGAAAACAAACTTGAAATTCCATTACACTTCCCTCGAGACCTGTCACGAGTCCACCGGTCTGGTTATCCTCATCGACGTGCTGCGCGCTTTCTCAACTGCTGCGTACGTGTTTTCACGTGGCGCAAAGGAAATCCTGCTGGTAAGTACGGTCGAGGAAGCACTGCGACTGAGAGAGCAATATCCAGGGTCGAAGGCGATGGGCGAGGTCGGTGGGGTTGCCCCCGAGGGCTTTGATTTCGGCAATTCCCCCACGCATCTCCTCCAACACGAACTGAATGGGCTGACCCTGATCCAGCGAACAGGCGCCGGGACGCAGGGAGCAGTCCGCAGTAAAAAGGCTGATCTCCTTCTTGCCGCGAGTTTTGTCGTCGCAAGCGCAACAGTGAATTACGTCCACAGGTATGGGCCGGATGAGGTTACTTTTGTCATTACTGGCAGCATGAACAACGACGAAGATGTCGCCTGCGCCGAGTATCTCGAGGCGCGCCTTAAGGGTTACAGGCCGGATACGACGCCATTCGTGCAACGAGTCTATGCGTCCAGAGACTCCTTGCAGCATTTAGATCCTGAACAGAAAGCATTCCCCATTTCCGATCTAGACTACTGCACACAGATCGACAAATTCGATTTTGCCATGCCCATTACACGTGAAAACGATAGGCTGGTCATGCGCTGCATAAAGATATGAGAGCCTTGAAACGCAAACACCTGAAACTTGAAACCGGAGAACCGACATGTATACACTCGGAGTAAGACGCGATTTCATTGCAAGGCACTTCCTGATCGGAGGGGACTGGGGACCAGAAAATGATCCGAACTCACACCATTACGTCCTGGAATTACAGCTGACGGGCCGCGAGCTTGACCGGCACGGCTACCTGGTGGATATTGTCGACGTGGAAAAGCACCTCGACGAGATCGTGACCTACTACAAAGAAGAAATGCTGAACGACAAACTGGAGTTTGCCGGCTTGAATCCATCCATCGAACATTTCGCCCGCATCCTGGCGACTTCACTGAGCGAGCGCATAACAGCAGAGAATATTTCGACCCTGCGGATCGTCCTGTGGGAGAATGACTCTGCCTGGGCATCCTACGAGCTGAAACGGTAACTACAGGAAGCCGTTAAAACTTGCCTCCTTTAGCCCAATGATAATTGGCCTGGTGATCTATGGTTCCCTCGACACCCTGAGCGGCGGATATTTATACGACCGAAAGCTGGTTGAATACTTACGGTCGCAGGGGGACACCGTCGAAATCTTTTCACTCCCCTGGCGAAATTATGGAGCGCACCTGATGGATAACTTCTCCTTCAGGCTGCCAGATTCCCGGGACCTCGACATCTTAATTCAAGACGAGCTCAACCATCCATCTTTGCTCTTTGCCAACCGGGGCAGGCATCCCTATCCGGTCATCTCCCTTGTCCATCACCTGCGCTGCTCCGAGTGGAGACCGGGTTGGCAGAATGTCTTTTATCGACTTGTCGAGCAGAAATATCTGGAGGCGGTGGATGGGTTCATCTTCAATTCAAAGACGACAGAAAGCGTCGTTAACCAATTATTGGGGAAACCGAAACCAGGCATTGTCGCCTTTCCGCCCACGGACCGGTTTGGCGATCCCATCTCCGAAAAAAGCATCAGGCGCCGGGCGCAGAGGAATCCCTTTCGGATCCTGTTTCTTGGAAATGTGATCTTCCGGAAGGGATTACATACTCTTCTGGACGCAATCAAACACCTGCCTATACCTGTCCGTGTCGATGTAGTGGGCAGAGTGGATGCCGAGCCTGCCTATACACGCCAGGTGATGGAATGCATCGAACAGGATCAGCTTTCCTCAATCATCTCTCTTCACGGACCCCTAGACAGGGAACATCTGAACGAAACGCTCGAGCAAGCCCATCTACTTGTGGTCCCTTCCAGTTACGAGGGCTTCGGCATCGTTTACCTGGAAGGCATGTGCTTCGGTCTTCCGGCGATTGGGACGACCGCGGGAGCCGCGCGCGAAATTATCGAGCATGGACAAAACGGCTATCTGATAGCCCCTGAAGATGCCGCGTCTCTTTCCGCCTATCTCACTTCCCTGGCACTGGATCGTGAGCTGCTGGTGCAACTCTCCCTGAATGCCCGCGAGAGGTATCTCCGCCAGCCTGCCTGGGAGGAAACAGCCCGGGGGATTCGCGAATTCCTTGCCATGATGATCCGCGACTTTGATGAATCCCGCGATATCATCGAAGCACCTGACCCACAGAAAGGCTGACATGGACTACTCATTTTCCCGCTACCTGCTCTCTAAACAGACTGTCGACGATCGCGCACTCAACAAGGACGTAGTCCATGCGCTGCGGTCTCATGTACCGCCCGACCCGGTCACGATCATCGAAGTGGGCGCGGGAATCGGCACCATGCTCAAGCGCGTGGTGGAATGGGATCTGCTTTGCGCCGGCGAATACGTGCTTGTGGATGAAGCACGCGAGAACATCGCGTACGCGCAGGAGTGGATTCCGCAGTGGGCAACGGGCACGGGCCTGGAGGTCGAAAGCTTTCAGCCAGACCGGCTGCGGCTGAGCGGAGCCGGGCGCGATATCCATGTCCGGCTGGAGCTTGCGGATGTCTTCGATTTTATCCGCCGGAATGAGAAACCCGCCGATATCCTGATCGCGCATGCATTTCTGGATCTGCTGCCCATGCCTGAATCCCTCGACCAACTATTGCTTCTCACCCGGAATCTTGC
Source organism: Anaerolineales bacterium (assembly GCA_035463495.1). Taxonomy (GTDB): domain Bacteria; phylum Chloroflexota; class Anaerolineae; order Anaerolineales; family Villigracilaceae; genus Defluviilinea. Next base: position 4,229 of record DATHTH010000409.1, read on the forward strand.
CTGGCTGACGATCAACTTCGATGGGGTCTCCACGCTCCTGCCAGAGATTGATCGAGCATTCGACCAGCAAATCGAAACGCTCTATCATGTCACCATGGATAAACGTCCAAGCGGCGGGGACAGCCATGCGGGCAGAAAGCTATTCCATTATCTGCCTGCCCTGGACCTTGAAATCCTGGCAGCCGGTGCATCCGATTGGATCGTGCACGCCAATCGGGGCCAGTATCCTGCCGATGAAAAGTACTTCTTGCAGCATGTCTTGAGCTTTTTCGAAACGTCCCTGATGGACTGCGACGAGCTCAAGGGTCGATCCTTTGAAAACTGGCTTGCCAGCAGGCACGAACAGATCGAGCGCGGTGAGCTCGTCTATATCGCCCATCAGATGGACTTCTTGGTGCGCAAACGGTGAGATGCTACAGGCTGACAGGGGGGTTTTAGGCTGAAACGATTCGCAACCTTTTCCGTAGAATTAATACCGGTGAACATGATTTACACGTACCAGATCGAAGGCATTGCGCTCCAAACAGGAGACATCATCTGCACCATGAACGGTAAGCCGGACATCCTGCCGGGCGAGTTCTGGCGTCTGGTCGGTCGGCTCGTCCCCGGAGATGTGGATCATGTCGCCATGTATATCGGGCCCAACGGCAGGTGTATCGAGGCGGGTGCGCGCGGCGTCATCAAGTTCACAGTCTTCAACGGTGAGTGGAATACGGAACGTATGGCGCGCCGCCGTGGGCATTTATTCGATACCTTTTACGGGGTCAGCTCTCCACTCGATGGGCTGGGCGCCTCGGAACAGGAAGAACAAGAAATACGGCGGATTGTGGCGGACTACTGCCAGGCGCAGGTTGGTAAACCTTATAATCTGAATTTTCTTAATGCAGAGACGGAAGAAGGCTTCTATTGTAGTCAGCTCGCCTACAAAGCCTACCAGCAAGTCGGTATCAACCTGAACACGGGCCTCGCCATGGAACAGCTTCCGGGAACCAACAACATCGTTTACCCGCAGGAGATCTGGGAGGGGTTCAGTCACCGGAGGGCAGCTGGGCTGGACCGCGTGGAAAGAAAAGTGGAGATTATCTCGGCGATATGATCGTATCGGGCGCCAGGGGTCAAGCCCATATGATCGCCTCTGCTGCTGAGTAGTGTATAATCTCTTCATAAAAATCACACATCAGCAGTCCACCGCTGTTTTTGCGCTTGAGCACTTCCTCAACTCCCCTGCCGCTGATTGCGAAAGACTGTATATCCGGAGTGGAGAGGAAACTGCAATCACATTCCGGATGTCCGGTATTCTGCGGCGCTTCGCAAACATCCCAAGACTCTGAAGACAAGGAAACGTTTTGAACTTCGAACAATTCGATTTAGATTCCCGCCTGATGCAGGGAATCAAGCACGCGGGCTATGAGACCGCGACTCCCATTCAGCAGGCCGCCATCCCGGCTGCCCTGCGGGGGCGGGACATCATTGGCACAGCCCAGACGGGCACAGGCAAGACCGCCGCCTTTATCCTGCCTATTCTCAACAAACTACTGGATGGTCCACGCGGCATGCCGCGCGCCCTGATCGTCACCCCGAAGCGTGAGCTCGCCGAGCAGATCCATCAGGTGGCGCGGGCGCTCTCCATGGGAACTAAATTGAAGAGCACAACAATCTACGGGGGCGTTGGAGCGAACCGCCAGATCAAGGCGCTACGAGAGGGCGTGGATATCCTGGTAGCGACGCCGGGCCGCCTGCTCGATCTTGTCCAGCAGCGTTATGCAAAGCTGGAGCGCATCGAGATCCTGGTGCTGGACGAAGCCGACCGCATGTTCGACATGGGTTTCCTCCCCGATGTTCGCCGAATTATCAAGGCTGTCCCCACCCAGCGGCAGACTATGCTGTTCTCAGCCACCTTCCCACCGGAGGTAGAACAGCTCGCGGGGCAGTCGCTGCGGGACCCACAACGCATCTCCATGGGGCTCAGCCGTCCCGCGCACACGGTGAGCCATGCATTATATCCGGTCCCATCGCATCTAAAATCGGCGTTGCTCATCAGGTTGCTAAAGCAGACCGCCACCGAGTCGGTGCTGGTCTTTACTCGCACCAAGCACCGAGCCGAAAAGGTGGCGCGCCAGATCGCGCACGCCGGGTTCCGGGTCACAAGCCTGCACAGCAATCGGACCCAGGGACAGCGTGAGCAGGCGCTGCGCGGCTTCAAGACGGGACATTTCCAGATCATGGTCGCGACCGATATCGCCGCCCGCGGGCTGGACGTGGAGAGCATTTCGCATGTGATCAACTACGACATGCCGGATACCGCCGATGCCTACATTCACCGTATTGGCCGCACCGGACGCGCCCAGCGGACCGGTGATGCGTTTACCCTGATCACCCCGGAAGATAATGATATGATCCGCACTCTCGAGCGCATCATGGGACCCTTGAAACGGGAGACACTTCCCGATTTTGACTACACAGTCCCCGCGCCTCCAACGCATGGCTCCGGGCGAGGAGAAGGAGTGCGTCCCCCCCGTCCTCGTCCTACGCCCACTAGCTTCGGCCACAACCGCCTTGCGCCACGCCGGAAAAGATAAACGCCCGGCAACTGCATCTTGATTTTCATCCATTCCTATTACGCGTCAGTCCGCGCGCATTGAACAAGGAGAATTATCGATGCATGAAGAGACCACCGTGAATAATGCATCATCGACTTCCGAGAAACGAAGCAGCGAAACTGCCTATCGGACGGGCCTCCTGCGATGGAGGGCGGCCGAGAGTGGGTTTGAAGATTGGACGTTGAACGGCGCCAGGCTCAATGCAAGCGGCGCACTGGAATTGGACCGGGGAGCGGCAAAAGCGGAATCCGATCCTTATCCCGCCGGGAGCTATCACGGTGGAAACTACTACAACGGTGGTGCATTTTTTGTGGGAGAAGCCACCAGCCCTGAGATGAGAACAGCTCTCGACTACCGGGAAGTCATCCCATCCTGGAACGCAGTCACCCCGGCAGGCTCGTGGCTGGAAATCCAGTTCCGCGCCCGCTACGATGCGCGCTGGAGCAAGTGGTATGTGCTGGGCATCTGGGCTTCGGGCGACTCGGCGATCCGGCGCCACTCCGTCAAGGATCAGGGCGATCTAGATGGATTCGTCGCAGTCGATACGTTCATTTCTATCAACAGGGAAGAGTCAACGGACAGCTTCCAGCTCAAGCTGCGCTTGTTCAGTGCAGATGGCACAGCTATTCCGGTGGTCTCTGGTGTGTCTGTTGCGTATTCCACATCGAAACCCCAGCCTGGACAGGTCTCGCGCGGCGATCCAAAGCGTTGGAACACGTTACTCGAGGTCCTCCAATGTTCGCAGATGGTATACCCGAACGGTGGCAACGTATGGTGCAGTCCGACGTCTCTCTCGATGGTCCTGTCCTACTGGGATGGTTATACCGGTCCTCGAGAGCCGCGCGTTCGTAGTTTCGTTGACGGCGTTTACGACTGGGTCTATGAGGGTCATGGCAACTGGCCCTTCAACACGGCGTTCGCCGCGGCACTGGGTTATGAGGGCTACATTGTCCGTTTGACGAGCCTGGAGCGGGTCGAAGAATGGGTCGCGGCTGGTGTGCCTGTTATCACCTCCATTGCCTGGGGCAAAGGAGAATTGACAGGTGCCGATGTGGAAGGAAGCGATGGGCACTTGATGGTGGTGGTTGGATTTGATTCTGCCGGCAATCCCATCGTCAACGATTCGGCTGCACCTGCCGATGAGAGTGTACGGCGTGTGTATCTCCGCAATGAATTTGAACCGCTCTGGCTACGGGCGTCGGGCGGCGCCGCATACCTTATCTATCCCTCCGGCACCAGCGTACCCCCGCTTCCATAGGCACAAGTAGGAAACCCATCTCTTCAGGAGACGGGTTTTGAATCGAGTTCGTGTCAGGAAAAACCCTACTTCTGCGGGGACATTCCTCATTCCCTGCGGGCTGAATACGTATTATAGTAACGTCAGGATGCATGGAACCTGTGCCGCCCGGCAGCGTCTTAGGATTGAATCTTCCAAGAGGATGATCCGCCGGTGAGGGTTGCTTCACAGCAAAGCGAAAGCAGGAAGGATGACTCGATTTAAGGATCGCAGGGACGCAGGCAGAACACTCGCACAAAAGCTGGAGCATTACGCTGGCCGCCAGGATGTGCTGGTGCTGGCATTGCCGCGTGGTGGCGTGCCGGTGGCATACGAAGTATCCCGCCACTTGAATGTTCCCATGGATATCTTCATCGTCCGGAAACTTGGCTTGCCGGGGCGCGAGGAGCTGGCAATCGGGGCAATCGCAACTGGAGGCGTACGCGTTTTGAATGAGGATGTGATCCGCCTGCTCAACGTCCCGGAGGAATTGATCCGCTTTGTGGCAAAGAGGGAGCTGCAGGAGTTGAAACGCCGGGAACAGATCTACCGCGGCGATCGTACCGAGCTGGATGTTCGTGACCGGACGGTTATTCTCATCGACGACGGGTTGGCGACAGGCGCCAGCATGCGCGCTGCCGTAAAGGGCCTCCGTGCCCAGCACCCCGCCCGGATCGTGGTCGCCGTGCCAGCTGCGGCTGCGGATATCTGTGAGGCATTCCGGCGTGAGGTAGATGAGATCGTTTGCGCCATCACTCCTGAGCCGTTCCAGGGCGTCGGTCGCTGGTATGAAGATTTCAGCCAGATGACGGATTACGAAGTACGGTCCCTGTTGCAGGAGTCGAATCAACAGTTGCTCCATGAATAAGGGTTCGCCTTTATGAGGTATCATGAATAAGACAATTACTGAAAATAGATATGTGCAAATTCTAAGCACCGGGGTTCGACTCGAGGGGA
>DATHTH010000410.1:0-4242 GCA_035463495.1 Anaerolineales bacterium
TGATCGTCACGCCGGACGAGCTCGCCGACCGGGCGACGGACCGTCCCGGAATCTACGATCTCGCCATGGTGGCGAGAGTAAACGCACAGGAGCTGTCGCGCGGCAACTTCAACGATATCTACTGGACATTCGGCGATATGATCGCGCGGGCGTCTCAGTCTGTCGTCCTGCGCCCGGGTGATGTGATCGGTTCGGGCACCGTGGGGACGGGCTGCCTGTACGAGCTGACGAAAAACCAGGGTCCCTGGCTTCAGCATGGCGATGTTGTGGAGCTTGAGATCGAAAGGATCGGTGTGCTAAGGAATACGGTTGCGTAGAGACAGCCTTGTGAGGCTTTTCAGGGCGACCACCCAGAACAAGATGAACAGAAGCGTGATAACCCTGTTTGTGTGTGCCGGCCTGGTAATGGGCACCCTGGGTTGCTCCTTTTCGATCAGCAGCCCTTCTTCGCCTTCAGAGGCAGACCAGGTGGCCACAGTGGTGGCAGCCACCATGCAGGCCTTTACTGTAGTCCCCGCGGTGGATATTCCTATACAGGCAGCCACAGAGCGCAGCGGCAACATCGTCTCACTCGAGAACGTCTCCTTTGTTGTTCCCGGTGGCTTGGCAGATAGTGCGAGCAGCGACAGGATGACTGCGGTGGCGTCCAATAGCACCGCGCCCTGGGACATCGCCCCCACACACTTGAGATTTACGCTGACCGATTACGCATTGCAGGACAAATTTCACGAGCCGCGCATATATATGTATCCGGCGGACGATTATGCACTGAGCAACCCGGGCGCCGCTGAACAAATCGATCGTCTCCGCAGGATCCTGGCAGGTTCACCGCAGATGCGAGAAACTCTTCCCGCCGTCCCCTTCTTCAACGCCACTCCCTTGATCGCTGCCAATATCCAGCTGCTGTCCTTTCGAAGCGGCCGGGGTGTTCGCGCTCTGACGCAGTATGCCCAGTATGCTGCGCCGGTCAATAATCACGAATTGTTCTATCACTTCCAGGGATTGACGGATGACGGCCGCTATTACATTGTTGCGGTGCTGCCGGTGACCGCGCCGATCTTGGCAGACGATGAAAAAATCGAAGCCCCTGTGCCAGATGGAGGTGTAGCCATTCCCGCAAACATCGGTCCGAACGACGTATACTATATCTCCGTGACGCAGAGGCTGAATGCGCTGGCGCGCGACTCTTACACACCGGCGCTGAATGATGTAGATGCTCTCGTTCAATCGATACAAGTAACGGACCCTTAAGGAGGTACCATGCCCTTTTATCACAAACTTGGACAAATCCCGCACAAACGTCACACACAGTTCCGCAGACCGGATGGAGGCCTGTATCGGGAAGAATTAATGGGGTTAGAGGGTTTCTCGTCCCTGCAATCCACACTCTATCACAACTTCATCCCGCCCCGTGTGAAAGAGGTGGAGGACCTCGGCTCGCGCCTGCCCGAGACGGTAGATTTTGGACCGATCCGCCACCGCGCCTTCCGGACAGCTGACGCGCCGTTAGGGACGGATCCGGTTTCGGCGCGCATCCCGCTGCTTGCCAACCGCGACGTGATCCTCGGCGTGGCACGCGCCTCCCAGAGCATGGACTACTTCTACCGCAACGCCCAATCGTATGAAACCTGGTGGGTGCATGAGGGCAGCGGCACCCTCAAATCGCAGTTCGGGAATCTGAAATTCCGCAAAGGCGATTACATCGTGATCCCATTCGGCACCACCTGGCAGATGCAGCTCGACAACGGTGAAGCGCGCTTCTTTACGATTGAAAACCCCTCGCAGATCGAGCCGCCCAAGCGCTATCGCAATGAGTTCGGGCAAATGCTCGAGCATGCACCCTATTCCGAACGGGATATCCGCGTCCCTGAGGATCTGGAAACACATACCGAACGCGGTGAGTTCGAGGTGCGCATCAAGGTACGTGACCGGCTGAGCAAGCACATCCTCGACTACCACCCCTTCGATGTAGTAGGCTGGGACGGGTATCTCTACCCGTGGATCTTCAACATCGAGGACTTCGAGCCCATCACCGGACGGGTACACCAACCGCCTCCGGTGCACCAGACCTTTGCCGCCCATAACTTCGTCGTCTGCTCGTTCGTACCGCGCCTCTTCGACTATCATCCTGAAGCCATCCCCGCGCCGTACAACCATTCCAACGTCAACTCGGACGAGGTGATCTATTATGCCGAGGGCGATTTTATGTCGCGCAAAGGCATCGACCGCTGCGACATCAGCATGCACCCCTATGGCTTGCCGCACGGTCCGCAGCCCGGCATGACCGAAGCCTCGATCGGAAAGAAGGAAACCAAAGAGCTCGCCGTCATGGTGGATACCTTTTATCCGTTGAACCTCACTACGCAGGCCCTGGAATATGAAAAGCCGGAATACATGTCAACATGGCTGGAAGGTAGCGGGCAGTAAGTCTGGTTTTAAGCGTGACAGTATCAACTCTCCCGCCGACACCGGATCTATAACCATCGTAATGTACAAACGGCGGGCACCGACATGGATGCCCGCCGTTTCGCGTGGCAATCTGAGAGCGTAGCCAGCTCTACTCTAGTCCCAGGCAAATTGCCGGCGGAGGGGGCAGCTGCGGTCTCGTATTGCCCATAAGGCGTTTCCTGTTTGTATGGCTGTACTGGAGACTACGTAGAACAGCTCGGGAATAAGTCTTGGGCCGGCTTTCGTTTAGAAGCCTGATGAACAAAACCGAGGTCCTACTTGTATTTCGAAACTCAACGGTCTATAATGTAGACAGTTCCACTCCATATCAATCAACACATCGTAGAGCGCACCCATCCGCGAAATGGAAGCGCATGCCACATGAGAACTGCCGAAGGATTTTCCTCGATAGTTTTCGTTCCGCAGGAAGGAGGCATACCCAAAGCGGTTTAGTGAGGGTTCGGCAAGCATTGTTTGTTTGCGTAGCAAACAAGGTATAGCTATCCATTCATGAGGAGAATCTTAATGATAAGCAAAACGATCCGCATTTTGATTGTGTTAACGATGTTCGCTGCTGTTTTTGGCTTTGCACCGACCGTGCTGGCAGGACCCGCAGCCTGCGATACACGGGTCAACAACACTCATGCCAAGCTGCTTGAGTGTGTGACACTGGAAGGAGTCCGTGAACACCAGGCAGCATTCCAGGAAATTGCCGATGAGAATGGCGGAACACGAGCATCTGGAACGCCGGGCTATGATGAAAGTGTAGACTATGTTGTCGAACGGATGACGGCTGCAGGATATAACGTGACTCTCCACAGCTTCCCACATCTGTTTGTCCCTCCTCCAGTGGTGCAACAGACGGCTCCGACTACCGGATCGTACCTCGCGAATCCCGCCGTCGGAACGGGTTATGGAACCGCAACTGGAGCAGTGACGCCGGTGGACATCAACCTGAGCCCCCCACGTGATAACACCAGTGGCTGTGAGGCTGCCGATTTCACCGGTTTCCCGGCGGGCAATATTGCGCTTGTCCAGCGCGGTACCTGTCCGTTTGCCACGAAGGCGGTGAACGCCGAAGCAGCAGGTGCATCCGCAGTAATCATATTCAACCAGGGCAATACGGCGGCGCCGGATCGCAATAATGCAGTGAACCCAACACTTGCACCTTTTACCGTAGGAATCCCCGTGGTTGGGATCTCGTTTGCGGATGGGGTCGCCCTGGCAGCACCGGGATCACAGGCAACGGTAACCGTTCAGCAGCCACAGACGATCATGGTTCAGAATGTACTGGCTGAATCCAAGAGTGGCAATGCGAATAATGTGGTAATGGCAGGCGCTCATCTCGACTCGGTCTTCGCGGGTCCCGGCATCAACGATAACGGCTCAGGCTCTGCCGCGCTGCTCGAAATTGCGGAACAGATGGCAAAGGTAAATCCGCGCAACAAGGTCCGTTTTGCATGGTGGGGCGCGGAAGAGTCCGGATTGGTGGGCTCCATCGCGTATGTGAACAGCCTGAGCCAGGCAGAACGAGCCAAGATTGCTCTGTACTTGAATTTCGATATGGTTGGCTCGCCGAACCATGTCTTCTTCATCTACGATGGTGATGACTCCGACGGAGTGGGGGCTGGTCCGGGACCTGCAGGCTCGGCAGAGATTGAAAAGACATTTGAGGCCTTCTTCAACATGGTTGGGGAACCCTTCAAAGGCACAGACTTCAGCGGCCGTTCAGACTATGGTCCATTCATCGCGGCCGGAATCCCGTCTGGAGGCCTCTTCACGGGCGCCGAGGGC
>DATHTH010000411.1:0-4032 GCA_035463495.1 Anaerolineales bacterium
GACAGGTGAATCCGGTTTGCAAGAATTGTCGTCCAGCCGCGATGCTCGTGACGATCCACGCAGAGAGATGTGCCCACGGGAGGCAAGCCATCGGTCTGTGTTTCCATCCAGTCGTTGACTGCTACGAGATGCTCGGTGATGCTGTCACCCAGGAATGCCACCAGCTGTCCGTCCAGGATTCGCATACAAGTGTTCCTCAACGGGACTGCGTCGAGGCAACCATATCCAGCATCACAGCCGGCCAGCTAAACGAATGACCGCCAAGTCCCCGGCCGGTCTGGGGATGGTAGTATTCCCAGAATCCGTACTTTTCCAGCAGAGCAAAGCTGCGCTGTGCCAGATCATCCGCAAGATCGTGGTACCCATACCGGCGCAGCCCCTGATAGATCAGCCAGTTGAGACAGGGCCATACATTCCCGCGCCAGTAATGCTCCGGTGCATACTCCGGCGAGTCAGTGGGTGTATTCGTGACCGGAAACTCTGTCCAGAAGCGCGGCTCCCGAAGCAGGCAGACCAGCTGCTCAGCTTGCTCAGTAGTGGGCAAGCCGCCGAAGAGCGTCACAAACTGGCCTGCATTGGCTTGAAGAATAGGTTTTTCATCCAGCCCTGCGAGATCGTAGGGTAGACCGTCAACGATCATCCTGGAGCGGAAGCCGTCGCGCACGCGGTCGGCGCGAGCCAGCCATGCAGTGGCTTCCTCAGGCTTCCCGAGCGCCTGAGCAATTTTTGCCATCGCCTCCAGGTCGGCGGCGCGTATCCCGTTGATCTCCAGTGACTCAACGTGAAACCAGCCATTCTCGGCGAGGCGGACCGGATCATACTCATATCCATCCAGCTCCAGCACCATTTTGATCCGCGCGGCTCTTCCGTCCTCCGGAATGTACTTCTCAAGATTCAAAAAACTATCCCAGCGCGGCGGCGCATCGCCTCCGGCTTCCCATGGATGGATGATACAGACGAGTCCATCCCCGTCCGGGTCCCGGCGGTGATCGAACCATTCATGGTAGCTTCCTACCTTCTCATAAATCTCTTTCAGAAACTCTACATCCTGGCTGCGCTCAAATACCAGCTGAGCAGCCACGGCGATCAGGGGAGGCTGGGTGAGCGAGCTTCTCTCCGGCTGGCTCCACAGCCAGGCGCCTTCATTGCGCCAGTAATTGCAGTGGGGAATCATCCCGCCATCGGGACCGTCCGGCACCTGCCGCGAGACCAGGCTTAGCAGCTCCTCCTGTGCCTTCTGCGGATCGATGTGGCGCCAGATGATTGCATGGAAACACGAGTCCCACAGATACTGGTTGGCATAATCTTTGCGGCCAAAATCGGCGGTATCCAGTGAGGGTGCGGTGTAAGAATGCCCGTCAATGCTGATGCGATTGCTGTCGAGCAGATCGCCAGCCCTTTGCAGCCAGAGATCGAAGTGATTAGATTCTTGCAAGCCTGCCATCTCCCATCGATGCTATAGACTTTGCGATGAACTCAAGATCGTTGAAAGAACGTATTCTACTATGCCTTTTGATCCGCCAATCAGGTCACCACGTCCCGGAGTTATAATGTCATTTATCAAGAACTCATCAGCATGCAGGAAAACATACCTATGGGAAAAGTTGTCGCCTTCACCGCGCCGCGAACCGTGGCGTTCGAAGTCTATGAGGATCGCCCGCTCCAGCCGCGCGAGGTGCGCGTTCGCACCCTGTACTCGGGTATCAGCGCCGGCACCGAGCTGACCGCCTACCGCGGCAGCAATCCATACATCTCCAAGCAATGGGATCCCAAAAACCGCCTGTTCCTCCCGTCCGAAACACCCAGCCAGCCTTATCCACTATCCGGCTGGGGCTATGAGGAAGTTGGAGAGATCATCGAGGTCCATCCCGATGTCACTACATTGAAATCAGGTGACATTGTTTACGGCACATGGGGTCACCGCACGCAGCAAATCCTCCAGGAGGACTATGCAGGTCAGCGCATCAAGCCGGAAGGATTGGATCCTATCCTTGCCATTTATTCGCATCTTGGACCGATCGCCCTGAATGGGATTCTGGACGCGAACATCCACGTCGGCGAGACAGTCGCGGTCTTTGGCCTGGGCGTGCTCGGGCAGATCATCGCCCAGCTTGCCAGGCTTTCCGGTGCACGTGTAGTCGGCGTGGATCTGATCGAAAAACGGCTGGCGCTCGCACAGACCCTGGGCGCCATCGAACACGGCTTCAGCCCAAAAGAAGGCTCCGCCGCGGAACGAATCAAGCAGCTGACGGACGGTCGCGGCGCCGATGTTACGATTGAAGTCTCCGGAAGCACGCGAGCCCTGCATGAGGCCGTGCGCGCCGCGGCGTATTCGGCGCGAGTGGTGGTACTGGGTTTTTTCCAGGGTGAAGCCCAGGGACTGTCCCTCGGCGAAGAATTTCACCATAACCGCATCAGCCTGGTCTGTTCACAAATCTCGAACGTCGACCCGGCGCTGAGCTACCGCTGGGATCGTCTCCGTCTCATCCATACAATTATGGACCTGCAGGCAAAGGGCTCCCTGAACCTGCGCCCGGTCATTACGCACGTCATCCCCTTCCGTGAGGCTGCACAGGCATTTCAAATCCTGGATGAAACGCCAGACGAGGCACTGCAGGTCGTCCTGGATTTCTCACAGGAATAAAGGTTGATTCCCCTGGAAAGGATTCTTTCATGAAGCGCTTACGCACAGCTATTCTGGGCACGGGAGGTTTTGCACATCGCCATATGCGCTCATTGCAACAACTGCAAGATGAAGTTGAGATGGTCGCCTTCTGCAATCGGACTATTGAAAAAGCAGAAGCATTCTCACAACAATACACGGACGGACAGGCGCCTGTTTTCTCCCACCACGGCCAGATGTTCGAGCAGGTCCCGCTGGACGCCGTGATCATCTGCCTGCCGCCCTTCGCTCACTCCGATGAAGTGGAGCTTGCTGCGCAGCGGGGCACACATGTCTTCATCGAAAAGCCGATCGCGCTGACCTCCGAGCACGCCTGGCGCATGGTGCGCGCAGCGGAAGAGGCGGGTATTGTCACCCAGGTCGGTTTCATGAATCGATTTGGGGAAGCCGTCGAGCGCTTGAGAGGGCTGATCGATTCAGGCGAGGCAGGCGAAGTAGGGTTGATGTCTGCCCGCTATTTCTGCAATGCGCTGCATGCACCCTGGTGGCGCCGGCAGGACCTCTCAGGCGGGCAATTAGTGGAACAGGTCATTCACATGGTGGATCTGCTGCGCTTCCTGATGGGCGACGCGGCCAATGTCTACTCGCGCCAGGAGAATCTCTTCCACCGGGAGGTCAAAGACTATACCGTGGAGGATGTCAGCGCGACGGTCTTCGGTTTCCCGCACGGCGGGCTGGGCGTGATCTATGCCACCAATGGCGCTATCCCGGGCCGCTGGATCAACGATTATCGCGTCGTCTCCCGCAACCTGACCGTGGACTTCACCGATTCGAACCACGCCACCTTTCACTACACATCCCAGCCAGAGCGCCCGCCTGAATCGATCGCCTCCGACCGCGATATCCATCTCGCCGAGATGCGGGATTTCCTGAGCGCCATCCGCACCGGGGGACAAACCAGGGCCCCTATGCGGGAAGGCGCGAAATCGCTCGACCTGGCGCTGGCAGCGACAGAATCCGCTGAAGCCGGATCACCCATCGAAGTATCTTCCAGATAGGCCATCACGCTGCCAGCAGGGCGCTTCGCAGCAAACGTAACCTACGTTCTCACCCACTCTGGATACTCGTTATCAAAGTTGTAATACAGCGTCTGCCGGGGCAAACGAAAGTCGAGCACATCTTTTTGCACGGATGCGGGATCTTCCTTTTCCACAAGGATGCGCGCAATAAAACCGGCAATGGTCTCCATATCCGCTTCGTTCATCCCTAGGCGCGTGACCTCGATCGTGCCAATGCGCAATCCGCTGGGACGGTCCCAGTCCTCCGGTCGATCTTCCGGGACCAGGTTCTTGTTAGTGATAATGTTCGCTTCCGCGAGACGGTGCGCCACATCCAAGCCACTGCCGAAT
>DATHTH010000412.1:0-4507 GCA_035463495.1 Anaerolineales bacterium
AAAGTTCTCAATGTAGCGTCGCGCCTGGTGGCAGTTGGCACACAAGTTGCCGGAACCGCCATCATAGGTTAAGCCACTGACAACCTGGGTGACTGGTTCGTTCGTCTCAAGAGCCCAGTCTTCACCGGTGTAGGTGGTATGGATCTGGTGGCAGGTGCGGCAATCCTGGTGGGTCGGGTTAGCATCGCCCGACTCGACCTCGGTGAAATTTTGACCGGCGGCAATCATGGCGCTGAACGTAGCACCGGAGTGACAGCCTGCGCATGTATTGCGAGGTCCTTCTTCGATAAACGCAACACCGGAGCCATGCAGGGATTCTTCCCAGGCAGCTTTCTTTCCGGTGATAATCGATGTGTCATTATGGCATTCTGTGCAGGACACATCAGCAATGTTGAACTCGCCTGACGGGCCCGGTTCACCTTGCGGACCGGCAGGGCCCTGGGGACCGGCGGGGCCAGCAGGTCCGGGCTCGGGCTTCCCGCCGCAGGCTGCCATTAAGGCGGCCGCTACGATCAACACTCCCAGGAGTACAAAAATTTTCTTTCGTGACATTGCAGATTCTCCTTATTGCTGGGTTTTGTACAGGTGGGCTTTTCTTGTACGACCGGAAGGCACCTCCTTACAAATGTTTCATTGTATAGAGAATTTTAATCTCCCCTTTATGTTAATCTAAAGTATCTTAAGTGTGAATAACGGATGTCACAGCGTTATCCGACGAATGTAATCGGTTTTACGCGAATGGTCTTAATTATCAATATTATATAATATCTCCTGAGAACAACATTAAATATGGGGGAGATTCCCCATCACTACTATGACGTTTCGGCAAAAAGATGGGGTTTCGTGCCAGGAAAACCCCAGGTGACCTCTTCACGGATAGGAAGAATTACCAATACAAAAATCGGGCGAGCGCCGAATTCCCTTTTTAATGCATTTCTCATAAACTAAGCATGAAAAAAGGAGAAAGCTATGACCACAGTTACACTTGTCGCCCTTTTGCTGATCCGCATCCTTCTTCCACTGCTCCTGCTAATCGGGCTCGGAGAGTGGGTCCACCGTCGGGAAGCAAGCTATCAGACCCGGAGTTGACCGTTTATGGAAACACTAACATCCGTTCTGGCGATTGTGGCGGGGTTGCTCCTGCGGCTGGCTCTTCCTTTCCTGGGAACCGGCCTACTCATTTTCTTTCTTCGCAAATTGGATGCACACTGGCAGGCCGAAGCTGAGACTCTGCAAGTACGGGCTGAAAAGTGCGAATGCTGGAGACTGAAAGGCTGTTCGGACGAACAGCGCAGGAATTGCCAAGCCGCCTCCTCTACAATGCCCTGCTGGCAGGTTTCTCGCCGGCCCAATGGGTATTTGCAGGAAAAATGTCTCTCCTGTGATGTGTTCGTGAATGCTCCCATCCCTGCCATCAAGGTTGAACCAAGGAGAATGTAAGATATGAGATCTCGAGTCGAGCGTTTATTAATCGCACTGGTGTTTGCCTGGTTTGCCGCAGGCGTAACGCTAGTGATCGCCAGTGCAAAAGAGAAAGGCGCAGAGCCCCCGGCGGGATTCACGTCGGATTGTGCCGTTTGCCATACCGAATATCAGATGACCTGGGAAAGCGGGCCACATGGGCAGGCCGCGGACGATCCGGAATTTGTGGCAGAGTGGACGGCGCAGGGTAAACCGGGCGCCTGTCTGGTCTGTCACACTACCGGCTATGATCCCGCAACCGCTTCGTATGAATCTGCCGGTGTGACCTGTGAAGCCTGTCATGGACCCGCCAATCCCGATCATCCGAAGACACCCATGCCCGTGGACCGGACGACCGACCTGTGTGGTCGCTGCCATAGCGATACGCGCTTTGGCTGGCAGGACTGGAAAGTGAGCACACACTATCAGCGCGGGATGGACTGCGCGACATGTCACGATCCACACAGTGCCTCGTTGAAGAGTGTTTCCACCTCCCCTGATGGCACCGTTTCAACAGACGAAATATCGCAGCTGTGTATCAACTGCCACAAAGAGCACAGCATGGACTTCTCCTATACCTCCCATCACGAAAAGGGCATTTCCTGCGTGGACTGTCATGTAAACCACCTGGAAAATGAGGACCGCACAGCCCATACCGTGCCCGATCACTCCTTCAATGCCAGCCTGAAATCCTGCAACACATGCCATGCCGGGCAAATGCATGGTCCCACCGAGGCCCTGGCGCCGGAGAGCGCAGCGCACACTGTCGCGCTGCCCGATCAAGAAGTGATGACTAGTTCGGTTACGCCTGAGCCCGAGCCCGTCAGCGCCATGGGATTCTCCGCCCTGGCTGGGATCGTCGGCCTAGCAGGCGGCATGGTGCTGGCTCCCTGGCTGGAGCGCTGGTACGCGCGCATCGTGAAGCACAATCGCGAGGAAGACCATGAGTGACAAGAACATCAACCGGCGTGAATTCCTGAAGCTGACTGCGGTGGGTGTCGCGGTGGCAGCCGGGACGCGCGCTGTGACATCCTCAAAGGCTTCAAGCAGCGCGCCGAAAGGCAAACACCAATGGGCAATGGTCATTGACCAGTCGAAGTGCGTTGGATGCGGTTACTGCACGCTTGCTTGCCAGGCACATAATGACGTCAACCCTGAGATCCAGTGGAATCGAGTTGTAGACGATGGCACGGTCGGTGATAAGCACGTCTTCCTGCCGCGCCCGTGCATGCATTGCGAGAAGGCTCCCTGCGTAGAGGTTTGTCCGGTCAAGGCTTCCTACTACCGCGACGATGGCATCGTCATGATGGATTATGACCGCTGCATCGGCTGCCGGTATTGTCAGATTGCCTGTCCGTACGATGCCCGCTCCTTTAACTGGGCAGCCTTCACCGGTGAAAATCCCGCCGTGCCCGAATGGGGCACCCCTGAAGTGGAGCGCCGTCCGCGCGGGGTACCCGAAAAATGCTCGTTCTGCTACCAGACCCTCGACCGGGGACTCGCGCTGGGATTGAAACCGGGTGTGGATCCGCAAGCCACGCCTGCCTGTGTCAACGTTTGCCCCACGGGTGCGCGCCTATTTGGCGATCTGAACGATCCCGACTCAAACGTCAGCAAGGCGCTGCGTGAGAACTCCGCGTATCGACTGCGGGAAAATCTCGGTACGGGGCCGCGGGTTTACTATCTGCCAGCCGTTGGGAAGAAAGAGGCATAACGATGTTGAAACGACGCATCACCCCGTGGACAGCATGGCTCGGTTTCCTGAGCATAATGCTTCTGGGCGGTCTGGCAGCCGGCATCCTCGTCTTCTGGAAGGGTCTCAGTGTCACCAATTTGACCGACCTTGTGCCCTGGGGTCTCTGGATCACGATCGACCTTTCATCCATTGCGCTGGGTGCCGGGGCATTCAGCCTGTGCGCGGGCGTGTATCTCTTCGGCTTGAAGCGCTACCAGCCGATCGCCCGAACCGCGACGTTCGTCGGCTTGATTGGCTACACGATGGCAACCCTGGCGTTGATCCTGGATATCGGTAAGCCGGAGCGCTTCTGGCACTCGCTGGTCTACTGGAACACACATTCGCTGCTCTGGGAAGTAACCATGTGTGTCGTCCTGTATCTTACGGTGCTCGTCTTCGAGGCCATGCCAATCCTGGCGAATCTGGAGTGGCTGCGCAGACGGCTGCCAAGGATCGCTGTCATAATGGAGCGCGTCCATCACTACGCGCCCTTCCTGGCGATCGTCGGGCTCGGACTCTCTAGCCTCCACCAATCCTCGCTGGGCGCGACCTATGGAGTGATCAAGGCACGACCGTTCTGGTTCAAGCCGGAGATGTCGGTGCTGTTCATGCTCTCTGCTATTGTCGGTGGCATATCCCTGACGCTCTTTGCCTCGATGCTGGCATCCCGCCTGACGAAAAAAGCAAAGGTAAACGATGCTCTGATCGAGCGCGTGGCGCAGTTTGTCGGCTATCTCCTAATCGGATATTTCTACTTCCGAGCCTGGGATGCGCTGGCGACTACGTATACATACGATCCGGGCCGGACAGAGGGATTGCAGTTCCTGACCAAGGGTCCCTTTGCCTTCAACTTCTGGGTCGTTGAGATGCTGCTGGGAATGATCGTGCCAATGGTCCTGCTGCTCTACAGACCGACGCGTCTACATCGGTTCTGGCGGATGCTGGCTCTGCTGCTGGTTGCAGCCGGCGTGGTCGCCTTCCGCTGGGATATTAACATCACGGGACAGCTGGTGATTATGCCTTTTATAACGGGCCAGGCGATCGCCTATACCAGCTACCGGCCTTCGCCGATCGAAATCCTAACCGGGGCTGCGATCGTCGCTTATGGACTGGGGGCCTTTTCAATCGGGGTGAAATACCTGAGAGTAGTAGACCATACGCTGATAGAAGAGGAACATGCCCACGTGACTGTGGAAGCCGTCGAGCCGGTGACTATCTAAAGATCACAACTCTCTTTAAGGAACAAGGGCACGGATGTGCCCTTGTCGTTCTTTAAACCTTTCGGGTGGGAGACAATGATTACCTTTAGTT
>DATHTH010000413.1:0-4421 GCA_035463495.1 Anaerolineales bacterium
ATCAATCGGCTGCCGAAAAAAGAAACATTACGATTGCATAGAAAGAGGTAGCGATGCAGGATATTGACTTACGCGGCATTATTCCGGCGATTGTGACACCGATGACCAGTGATGGAGAGCTCGATTTGCCGGTTTTGAGAAGGTATAGCCAGTGGCTGGCGAAACAGGGTCCGGTTGCCCTGGCGGTCAACGTGGATACGGGTGAAGGACCGCATCTGACCCCGGATGAGAGACGCCAGACGCTGGAGACAGTCTCTGAAGCGGTCGCCGGGATATGCAAAGTCATCGGGGGAGTGGCGGGTCCATCCACGGCACAAGGCGTGGCAAATGCACGCGCCGCGCAAGCCGCCGGAGCGGACGCGCTGCTCGTCTTTCCTATCGCGGCGTTTCTGGGTCAGCCTCTCAATGTGGAAGTGCCCTATCGCTATCACGCGGCGATCGCGGAAGCCGTCGACCTCCCGCTGATCCTGTTTCAGCTCCAGCCTGCGCTCGGCGGTGTGCTGTTTACGCCGGAGATCCTTCACAGGCTCATCACGATACCGTCCGTGAGCGCGATTAAAGAGGCGTCTTTTGATGCCATGCGCTTCCTGCAGGTCAAAGCAGCGCTGGAAACGGCTAGCAGAAAAATTACTTTTCTCACGGGTAACGATAACTTTATCTGCGAAAGCTTCATCCTCGGTGCGGAAGGCGCGCTGTTAGGATTCAGCACGCTGGGCACGCAGGAGCAGGTAAGGATGCTGAGAGCTGTCCAGCGCGGTGATTTCAGTGAAGCCCGGGAACTCGGCTGCCGCCTGCAACCGTTAGCCGATGTCATTTTTGCGCCGCCGGTCACAGACTACCGGGCAAGGACAAAGGAAGCGCTGAAGATGTTGGGAATCCTGGAGAATACCACTGTGCGGCCGCCTCTCTTACCAATCAAGGGAAACGAGCGAGAGGTTCTTCAAGGCGCGTTGCAGGCGGCAGGCTTACTCTCGTAATTGCCGCTTTTTGTGAGTGTACACAGTGTTGAGACCTATCAACTCAATCTCTTGAACAAGGTGCTGCATGTCTTTACGATTTGACCCGGGTAACCTCGAGCAATTCAAAACACAGATCCGCGCAATCCCTGGCTATCCCCCCGGTGAGGAGCTTCCGATTCGGGATATGATCTTTGAGTCCGGAGCCATCTGGCATCTACCGAATCTGCTTCTTCGTGCAGGAATAAGTTCCGATCAGACCATAACTGTGGTGATGGACCGCACTCCCATGAAGCGCGAGGGCAAGGATCTCAAGCATCTTATCCTTCAAATTTTGAAGAGCTCAAGCTGGCAGCTCGATGTGATCTGGCTGGAACCCGACAGTACCGGTCAGGTTCATACAGATTTCACCCAGATCAACGCAGTGAAAGCACGTTTCCAGAAAAACTCTGCGGTCTTAGCTGTTGGATCCGGGACGGTCACCGACATTGCCAAACACGCCTGTTATGTGTATCAACAGGAGCAGGCGATGGAGGCGCTGCCTTTCGTCGTGTACCAGACCGCCAACAGCGTCAGCGCGTACACGTCGAATATGGCGCCAACCTTTGTAGATGGCGTCAAGCGCACGTTGCCATCCCGGTATCCGGACGTCCTGATCTGCGATCTTGAAACCTTGCGAGATGCGCCGCGCTCGATGACCGTGGCTGGCGTAGGCGATTTGCTGGCTGCCTTTGGCAGCTACGCAGACTGGTGGCTGGCTTGCCGCCTGGGGCTGGATGAGAGCTACACCGAATTTGCTCAGACACTCATGGGGCCCCTGGATGAGATTTTCCTCGAACAGGCTGCTGGCTTGCGAGAGGGCACACTCAGGAGCACAGCGGTCCTTGCAAAGCTCATCGCACTTGGCGGACTGGCAATGTCCCTCTCCCATGCGACCGCACCCCTGTCCGGGTACGAGCATGTCATCTCTCACGTCCTTGACCTGGTAGCAGAGCAGCAGCGGCGGCCGCTGGCGCAACATGGCACCCAGGTAGCGCTCGCAACCCTGTTGTCGACAACGTCTTACCAGATCTTCCTGGATGAGTTCGAGCCCGCGGAGCTTAACCTTGAAAATTGTTATCCCGAGGAAGCGCAGATGAAAATCCGCATCGAGAGTGCGTTTCAGGCGCTCGATCCAACGGGGCGTGTCGCTGCGGAGTGCTGGTCTGACTATAAGATCAAGCTGGAAGCCTGGCACGCTCACCGCGCCGAGTTCCAGGATGCATTGCGCAATTGGCCGGCGACCCGTGCGCATCTGGCCTCTCTGGCGAAACCACCTGAGGTCACATCCCGGATCCTGCATGCTGTCTCATCACCCGTACACTTTAGAGAGCTCACGCCCGAGCCTGCGACCGAGGATGTGAAATTTGCATTCATGAACGCACCGCTGATTCGCCGCAGGTTTACCCTGGGAGACTTGTTTGTATTGCTCAACTGGGATCAAGAAGCCTTATGGGCTCAAGTCAACAGAACTCTTTGAAAAGGAAACAATCTATGCAATCCCGAGACCCCAAACCAGAACTTATTGTTATGCTGACACATCATGATGAAACCGTGCCGGATGCGCTGGATCTTTTTGAGCGTACGAAGGAATATCCCATTAAACACTGGGGATTCAAAGATGTCGGGATATCACCAGAAGCAATGAAAACGATCGTAACAGCCATGAAAGAGGCCGGGAAAATCACCTTCCTGGAGGTCGTGAGCCTTTCAGAGGAGGAAGGCTTACGCGGCGCCCGCCTGGCGGCAGAGCTCGGATTCGATGTCTTGATGGGAACGGTACATTATCGTTCCATTGGGGAGTTCTTAAGGGAGACAACGGTCCGTTATTATCCTTTCCCCGGTCATGTTCACAGCCACCCGAGTATCCTGGATGGAAACATTGAGGAAATTGTCGCACATGCCTGCGAACTGGAAGGCTATGGTGTACACGGGTTGGATTTATTGACGTACCGCTACACAGGGGATGCTGCCCGTCTTCTCAGCGAGGTCGTTCGATCCACGCGCGTACCCGTGATCTCCGCAGGTAGTATCGGTTCCTTCGAACGGATTACGGAGGTCTGGGACTCAGGCGCCTGGGGGTTTACAATCGGCTCGGCTTTCTTCGATCGCCAATTTGTGCCGGATGGCTCTTTTGAGGACAATGTAGAGGCGGTGTGTAATTGGCTGGAGAGGCAATAATCCATGGATTATGTTATCGGTTGTGATGTGGGTACACAGGGGACAAAATCTCTACTGCTCTCGCTGACAGGCAAGGTCATCGGAGAGGCGTATGAAGGATATCACATCGATTTTCCTCGTCCGCTTTGGGCAGAACAACCTGTAACTCGGTGGCTGAATGCAATTATTTTGACCATCCGGCGGCTGCTTTCTGAAACCGGGGTTGCAGCCAAAAATATCCGTGCCCTGAGCCTCGCTACACAAGTCGATGGTCTAATTCCCATTGACTCTGGCGGACAGCCTCTGCATCCGGCAATGATCTGGATGGACCGCCGCGCGGGTGCACAGTGTGAAGGTGTTCGCCAGTACTTGACTGATGAGCAAATCTTTCAGCTTACCGGTCTAAATCTCGATGCCTCCCACGTTGCACCCAAAATCCGCTGGCTTGCAGATCAGCGGCCGGAGATCTATAGACGGGCTGTACACTTTCTCGTGCCCGGCAGCTATCTAGCGTACGCTCTTACAGGAGAAATGCGTATAGATTACTCAAACGCTTCCTCCACATTGCTGCTTGACGTACGTACAAAAATGTGGTCTGCGGTCATGGCAGATGCATTTAACATTGACCTGAATAAGCTGACGCCCCTAGGAGCGGCAACTGCTACTTTGGGAGGGCTCCGTCCAATGATGGCGGAAGAACTCGGTTTGCCTGATGAAACGCCCGTCATGCTGGGCTGCGGAGATGAACACGCGGCCTGTCTAGGCTCTGGTGTGATCGGGCCAGGGATTGTCGGTGATATCTCGGGAACCGCCGAGCCCGTTTGTGTTGCCAGCCAGGAACTCACCTTCGATGACACGCGCCTGGTGGAAACGCATTGCCACGCCGACCCTGATCTCTGGTTGCTGGAAAATCCGGGATTTCTCTCCGGCGGCAACTACCGCTGGTTCCGTGAACAGTTTGCCAACGTGGAAACCTACGCCTCCCTGGATGAGGAAGCAGCTCGTGTTGGGCCCGGTGCTGAGGGCTTGACGTTTCTGCCAAATCTGATGGGAGCGCTCACGCCCACGTGGAACGAGGCTGCTCGCGGCACGTACACTGGCTTTACCCTGGCACATACCCGGGGACATTTCGTCCGGGCGCTCCTGGAGGGATCGGCCTATGCTCTGCGCGACATCCTCACACAAATGCAGGTGTCCGGAATCGAGTTGCATGAGCTGCGTGTCATGGGCGGGGGCGCCAAAAGCCGAGTGTGGAATCAGATCAAG
>DATHTH010000414.1:0-11126 GCA_035463495.1 Anaerolineales bacterium
TTCGGCATCGAAGTCAAGCTGATCGGGAGGCGTATTGTTCAGCAGATCCAGGAAGGTCGCCAGGCGAGCATTGGCTTCGATGGAATTCGGGTGATACTGCTCGGAGCTCGGCGTGTCAGGATACGCCAGGCCCTGGATGAACACGTCCCAGCTTTCGTCGGTCACAAACGGATAATCGTTCGACTTGACCTCAAAGAAGGCATCCGTCTTTTCGGGGATCGCGGGCATAGCACCGTAGATGGGCAGAAGCTTGTCTGCGCCGGTTGTGATCAGGTAGGCCAGGACTTCGAAGGCTTCTTCAGGATTCGGGGTACCTTTCCAGATGCGGAAAGTGTCGGCGTCAATGCGGCCGTTCACTTCACCGTCCGCGCCCGTGGGCTGGACAGCCAGCTGGAACTCGTTGCCAGCATCGCGGAAATCGCCAAGGCAGCAGGTATACCAGGTCTGGGTGAGGCCCATAGCAGCCTTGCCGGTGTTGAACACATTGCCGTTGCCGAATTCAGGAGCGCCGGAGAGCGGACCGGTCGCAATGAAGGGTTCCTCGCCCCACATGCCTTCATAGTACCAGCGCCAGGCTTCCTTCCAGCCATCGGGGATGGTGGATTCGTATTCGCCGGGAGCATCGCCTTCGTAGATCTTGGCTGCGCCGTCATAGAAGGTGGCGATGGACTGAATGGACTGCCATTGCGGTGAATAACCAACCTGGACGATCTGGGTCGGGTCAAAGCCTTCCTCGGTGGAGTTCAGGCCGTTGACGTCAACGGTCAGGAGCTTGGCGATCTCGGTGACGGGATCCCAGTTCCAATCGACTTCGGTGCCGTCGGGCATGACATACGGCTCACCATATGTCTGCGGAGGATAGTTCAGGCCAGCCTCATCGAACATCGCCGGCACATAGTACATAGCGCCCGGGAACACGGCGAAGGGCAGACCTACCTGGCCCTCTTCGGTCTGGTAGAACTCGAGCAGGGCAGGATCAAACATCGAAGTGTCGAAGCCGGAGCTGTCGATGTACGGACCAATGTCAAGCCACTGGCCAAAGAAGTCATTCGAGCCGCCCCAGCCGACAGGTCCTACGATATCGGGGCCGGCGCCGGAAGCGATCTGGGTCGAGAGGGTGTCGCGGGCGCTGTCGAAGGGCACGATCTCCATGACGAGCTCGATGCGATCCTGGGAGGCGTTGAAGTCATCAACGACTTCCTGCTGGACTTCGACCTGCTCAGGATTGGTGCCAGTGCCCAGACCCACAAACCAGCGGATCTGAACCCGATCGCCGGAAGCGGCGGGTTCCTCGGCAGCCGGTTCTTCCGCGGCGGGCTCGGTCGCGGCCGGTTCTTCACCGGCGGGCGGCTGCGTCGCTGCGGGCTGGCCACCACCGCAAGCGGTCAGAACCATTGCTGCGATGATCAATAGAGACAGAACATACAAAAGTTTCTTCATGGTGAGATTTCTCCTCTACATAGGATTTGGATTGGAAAGATTTGAACAGTCGGCAAGGGATATGGGATTGGCGCGGGACTCACCTCCTTTACATGGATAAGGACTCATTGTTCGCAGCCACATGAACGCCGGAGAATGATTTCGGTGGGCAGCACGACAGCTTCTTCAGCCGTATTATTTTCAAGCAAGTCAAACAGGCGTTCGGTGGCAATTCGCCCCACCGCCTCGGTTGGAGCACGAACCGTCGTCAGAGGCGGGTTCAGGAAGGGAGCAAAACCAAGATCGTCGAACCCGATCACCGCCACATCCTCGGGGATTCGGAAGCCGTGTAAATGCAGCGCTTTGAGAACGCCGATGGCTGCATCGTCGTCGCCGCTAAATACAGCATCGAACGTGACCCGCTTTCCATTGCTCAGAAACTCATTCAGGGCCTGGAAGGCGATGTCACGCTCGAATTCTCCGTTCAGGATCAGTTTTTCGTCAAAGGGGATGCCATTGGCGGCAAGGGCAGACTTATAGCCCATTTCACGCCGGTTGGAGTCTTCCTGATTAAGAGGACCGCGCATAAACAAGATCCGCCGCTTACCGTGGTCTCGTATCAGGTGCTCGACCAGTCTCTGTGTGATCTCTGTATTTTCGACTGTGACGCTTGGAATCTGTAAAGAAAAGGGAGAGGTCCGGTGTACAAGGACCATGGGGAAACCGCTGCCGTTCAAATTAGCCAGGTCCTCGTCGACCAGGCCATCTGAAAAGACCAGCAATCCATCGGTGTTGTGCGGCCCTATCGGTGGCGGCATTGCATTACGGCTGTTGGCATGATAGGTGGCTACAATCAAATTATACTCTTTTTGGCGGACCACTGCTTCGACACCGTTCAAAAGAGGCACAAAGAAGTCATTGTGCAGGTTGTTGAGCAGCAGACCGATGACGCGGGTCTTACGTGAGGCAAGATTTCGGGCAGCTGCATGCGGAACGTATCGCAACTCCGTCATCACCTGGTTCAAACGCTCTGCCACTTCTGTCGAGACCGGAGCATTGCGATTAATGTACCGGCTAACAGTGGCAACCGAGACACCCGCCTGTCGGGCAACATCGCGTATCGTAACGGAGGAGGAGCGTCTGGTCATGCGTTAATGTAACCGTTTACTGTAACCGTTTACATTATTTCACAACTCATTTTGAGAGTCAACCAACGCTTCTCTTAAAAAATGTTAATGGGCAGTTAACAGCTTTCTAGAACTTGTGTTCGGCGCTCTCTACCGGACAATACGGGGTGTGAGCGATTTTAGGGGGTGTGATTTCCCAGGTGAGGTCTACCATTTTCATCCTTTCCGGAGGAGGCGTGGGCTCGAACAGGCACGTCTCTGCCAGGATTTATATTGGATGACCCATCCGAATGGCTTTTGTCTTCTCTTCCCGGAACAGGGAATGCTTAGCTTTTGTAATCCAGATATTTCAATCCCGAGCCGGTATTGAAGAGCACAATGTTTTCCTCCGGATGTAGCCAACCCTGTCTCATTAATTCATGTACAGCTGCCAGTGTTGCGGCGCCCTCGGGGGCAGCGAAAATTCCTTCGCGGCGCGCCAGCTGTGTTTGAGCTTGAAGGATGGCTTCATCGCTGACGGCAACCGCGGTGCCCTGGCTGTCATAAAGATCCTGGAGGATGAGATGGTCCGCGAAGCTTCTGGGGACGCGCAAGCCGGAGGCAAGGGTCTCAGCCTCCCTCCAGAACTCGCAGGACGAGGCGCCCTGCTCGAACGCGCGCACGACCGGCGCGCAGCCCTCCGCCTGCACGGATACCAGGCGCGGCCGCTTTGAGCTTGCCAGCCAGTCAAGCGCCTCTAGCTCGGCAAAGGCTTTCCACATTCCGACCAGCCCCGTGCCGCCGCCTGTGGGATAGATGATCACGTCTGGCAGCTGCCAGTCGAATTGCTCTGCAAGCTCATAGCCCATGATCTTTTTGCCCTCGACGCGATAGGGTTCCTTAAAGGTAGAGACGTCGAACCACCCCTCCTCGCTGGCTTTTTTCCCCGCCAGCGCAGCCGCATCGCTGATGAGACCGTCCACGAGCACGACTTCTGCTCCGGTGATGCGGCTTTCTTCGAGGTTGGCAAAGGGTGTGTCGTTGGGCATAAAAATATGGGCGCGCAGACCGGCGCGCGCCGCATAGGCTGCCATGGCTCCACCGGCATTGCCCGCCGTGGGGATGATTACTTTTTCCACACCCAGCTCCTTCGCTTTGGAGATCGCGGCCGCCAGTCCGCGGGCTTTGAACGAGCCGGTTGGATTATTGCTCTCATCCTTTACATAAAGATTGCCGAGCTGTAGTTCCTCTTCGAGATGAGGCAGTCGCAGCAGCGGAGTATCGCCTTCGCCCAGGGAGACTTGATTGTCCTCATATAACACGGGGAGCACTTCATGCCAGCGCCACATGCCCTTGCTGCGCTGGGAAACCTGATCCCGGTCGACTTGCTGCTTTACCGCGCCCAGATCGTATCTTGGCAAGAGAGTGGCTTTGCAGTCGGGACAAAAGGTCTGCAGCTGGTCGTGTGGGTACTCGAGCCGGCATTTTGAGCATTCCAGGTGGGTGAGAAATGAATGGCTCATGGCAGCTCCTTAAATGAAAAGCGCGACCCCTGAAAGAGTCGCGCTATATAGATCATTTACTTCGCGATCTCGGTTGCCCGGGTCTCGCGAATAACTGTTACCCGGATCTGACCGGGATATTGCATGGTCTCTTCTATTTTCTTGGCGACGTCACGCGCCAGCCGAGCCGACGCGAGATCGTCGATGGTCTCGGGCTTGACGATGATCCGGACTTCGCGTCCTGCCTGGATTGCGAATGCCTGTTGAACGCCATCGAAGGACATCGACATCTCTTCGAGCGAGCGGATGCGCTTGATATAGGCTTCGAGATCCTCGCGGCGCGCCCCGGGGCGTGCGCCGGAGATCGCGTCTGCGGCTTCGGCAATCACTGCCTCGACCGTCAGCTGGTCCACTTCATGATGATGGGATTCGATCGCATTGACCACGATCGAGTTCACGCCGTAGCGGCGGCAGAATTCTGCCCCCAGCTTGGCGTGTGTGCCCTCCTGGTTATGATCCATGGCTTTGCCGATATCGTGTAAGAAGCCGCCCTGTTTCGCCAGCTCAACATTCGCGCCGATCTCTGCGGCCAGGATGCCCGCCAGCTTGGAGACCTCCACGGCATGGGCGAGCTGGTTCTGTCCGTACGAAGTACGGAACTTGAGGCGGCCCATCATGCGCAGGATCTCCGGGTGTAAGCCGGTGATATTTGCATCGAAGGCAGCCTGCTCGCCGGCCTCGTTGATGATTTTTTCGACCGCCCGCGTTTCGTCCTCCACGATTTTTTCAATATGCGCTGGATGTATTCTGCCATCCAGGATCAGTTTCGCCAGTGCACGACGTCCAATTTCGCGCCGCACCGAGTCGAAGCAGGAAACGGTCACTGAGTCGGGCGTATCGTCCACGATGACATCCACACCAGCTGCCTGCTCGAAGGCTTTGATGTTGCGTCCATTGCGCCCCACGATACGGCCCTTCATCTCCTCGTTGGGGAGAGTGACGACCGCGCGTGTGACCTCTGCAACATGTTCAGAGGCGACGCGCTGGATGGCGTCCGCGATCAGCTTGCGGGCGCGCTTTTCGCCCTGTTCGCGTGCCTCCGCTTCGATCTGGCGGATGATGCGCGCCATATCGCCGCGCGCCTCTTTTTCGACCGCGGCGAAGAGCTCCTTGCGGGCGTCTTCAGGCGTCATCTGGGCGACGAACTCGAGCTTCTTGACCTGTTCTTCGTAGAGCTTATCGATATCGTTTCCGCGCTTGTCGATCTGCGACTGGCGCTTATTGAGCGTCTGTTCTCGCTGTTCGAGCCGGTCGATGCGGCTTTCCAGTTCGGAGCGCCGCTTGTCCTGGCGGTCAGCCTCCCGGCTGACTTCGATGCGGCGCTCCTTGATCTCGGCCTCCGCTGCCTGAACGATCTTGACGGCATTTTCACGCGCCTGGCTCTCGATTAGACGAGCCTGCTCATTGGCTCCTTTGAGTATATTGTCGGCTCTTTCCTGCTGGTTGCGGCGTGCGATTTCCGCCTGATAGCGGTGGAAAAAATATCCGGCAACCGCACCCACAAGCAGGAAGATTAAGGCTATGATCCATGCGATTGGGGTCATGTTTAATCCTCTTCTTCATAGTGTTGTTCAGTCGTATGCGCCTCGTTCCAGACGCGGGTTACTACTGGTGCAATCACAGAGTACGAAAACCCGCGACGGGCAAGAAAATCACTTAATTTTTTGCGAAACTCATTCCATTCCAGGCTTTTCAGCCGGGAAACTCTTTTCTGGGCAGCCTCGTAAGCGAGTGCCGCATCATCGACATCCGCAACGGCGGAAGTGACAGCCTCGTTGCTGAGTCCTTTCTGCCGGAGCTCCATGGCCATCAACCTGCCGCTACGCGGCCGGAACGCACTCCGGTTTTCGACCCACGACCGGGCAAACTGCTGATCGTTGGCGAGCCCGTCCTGCCTCAGCCTCTCCAGCGTCTGCTCGATGACCGGATCAGGGATCTCATGCTTGCGGAGGTTCTGCCGGATCTCCGATTCGGAGCGGGCGCGATAGCTCAGAAAGAGCATCGCCTGCTGGTAGGCACGCTCACGGGCATCCTCGAGCTGTAGCTGCTGGATCTTCTCTTCGCTGAGCTCCTGACCTATCCGCAGCCAGGCGGCAACGATACGTGCCAGCCCGAAGGCGAATTCGCCGTCCAGATGGACATTTACCCGGTTTGGTGACCGTTTCTGTACCGTAATTGCCGTAATCTTTTTCATTAAAAGCACACAGCCGAGCGCCACGGCAGAACACTGCCGGGAGCGGCCTCGGCTGTCAAAACATCTGGTAGGTGGATCGGACCCTGAATCCTGCAGGAATGGTGAACGCGCGCGGGACGAGTCAAACCGCGTGGACCTGATTCAAGGTCACGTTCGGCACAAAAGTAGCGGTGGAGAAGTCAGATGAGTATACAATTAGAATCCTGAGTTGACTTCAAAAAGGAACTCCCAAACCGGGGGAGGTTCGTGCTCGAATATCCAGAGGTAGTTACAGCCAAGCCGCCGCGGCAGCAGAAAGTTTCTGATCCTATCGTATCGGATTAACTTAATTATACATGAGATTTGAGGTTTCTCCACATTGCGTTTTCGGGAGGGCGCCGGCCGCTACTTTCGAAAACTCGTGACAAATGGAACTAGGGAAAATTGATAAGACATGCCATAATTTAGGAAGTCTGAACATCAACAGGAGGCCATATGGCGAAATTCACCCGTGAAGATGCACTCGAATATCACCGCCTCAAGGGCAAGCCCGGCAAGGTGGCGATTGTCCCTACCAAGCCTATGGATACGCAGCGCGACCTGAGCCTGGCATATTCCCCTGGTGTAGCAGAGCCTGTGCTCGAGATCGAAAAGAATCCCGGAGATGCCTATGAATATACCTCCAAGGGCAATCTCGTGGCGGTGGTATCCAATGGCACAGCCATCCTGGGTCTGGGAGATCGCGGCGCTCTGGCGGCCAAGCCCGTCATGGAGGGCAAGGGCGTGCTGTTCAAGAAGTTCGCGGATATCGACGTCTTTGATATCGAGGTCAACTCTCACGATCCTGACGAGATCATCAAAGTGGTGGCCGCCATTTCGCCAACTTTCGGCGGCATTAACCTGGAGGATATCAAAGCCCCGGAATGCTTCTATATCGAAGAGACCCTGAAAGGGATGCTGGATATCCCGGTGTTCCACGACGACCAGCACGGCACGGCGATCATTTCTTCCGCCGCCCTGGCAAATGCCCTTGAGCTGGTCGGTAAGGAGCATAAGGATATCCGGATCGTGATTTCCGGAGCGGGTGCCTCCGCCATCTCCTGCGCCGAGCTGGCGATCCGCTGGGGGGTGCGTCGGGAATGCATCATGCTGGTGGATACCAAGGGGGTGGTCTACAAGGGACGCAAGGAGGGCATGAACAAGTATAAGGAATTGCTCGCCGTGGAGGATAAAGGGCACCGAACGCTCGCGGACGCCATGCAGGGCGCAGATGTCTTTTATGGTCTCTCCGTGGCAAACGTGCTCTCCCCGGAAATGGTCAAAACCATGGCGCAAGATCCGATCATCTTTGCCATGGCAAACCCGGACCCCGAGATCCAGCCCGAGCTGGCGAAAGAAGCTCGTAAGGATGTGATCATCGCTACAGGCCGCTCCGATTATGCCAACCAGGTCAATAACGTCCTGGGATTCCCGTTTATCTTCCGTGGGGCGCTGGATGTGCGCGCCCGGGCGATCAACGAAGAGATGAAGTTCGCAGCGTCCGAGGCGCTGGCTGCCTTGACCAAGGAGGATGTCCCCGATTCGGTTATTCGCGCCTATGGCGGCGAGAGCATCAAGTATGGGCGGGAATACATTATCCCCACGCCCCTCGACCCGCGCGTCCTCTTGTGGGAAGCGCCCGCCGTGGCTGAGATGGCGATGAAGACCGGCGTCGCTCGCAGGATGATCGATATTGACGAATATCGCGAGCAGCTTGCCTACCGTCAAGGCAAGGGTGAGCAGGTGCGCTATTTCTTCCTGAACAAGGCGCGCTCCTCGGGCGGCACACGGCGCATTGTCTTTGCCGAAGGGGAGGAGCAAAAGATCATCCGCGCCGCTTACCAGATCCAGGAAGAAGGGATTGCCACGCCGATTTTGATCGGGCGCGCGCCTGTGATCGAAGAGCGGGTAAGGAGCCTGGGCATCGATTTCAAGCCAGAGATTGTCGATTTCGATACATTCAGCAAATTCCCGGAGTACGCAAAGGCATTTTACAAGCTGAGGCAGCGTAAGGGCGTCACCAATATGGATGCGTCCAAAAAGGTACGGGATCCAAATGTTGTTGGTTCGCTCATGGTGAAGCTTGGAGACGCAGATGCCTTCATTTCTGGCCTGACCTCCGATTACGCCGCGGTGATCCGACCCTCACTGCAGATCCATCACACTGCGGACGGCGCGACTCGCACAGCAGGAGTCTATATCATGATCGTAGAGGATCGCGTCTATCTGTTTACCGATGCGACGGTCAACATCGAGCCGACTACCGAAGATCTGGTGGAGATCGCCTGCCTGGCCGCGGACTTTGCCAGGCGCCTGGAGCTTGTCCCGCGCGTGGCATTCCTCTCATTCTCAAACTTTGGCTCCACCCCACACCCGCTCTCGGAGAAAGTCCGGCGCGCCGTTGAGCTGACGAAATCCCGCCGCCCGGACCTCCAGGTGGACGGTGAGATGCAGGCGGATACCGCGGTGGTGACGGAGATCATTGAAAGCCGTTATCCTTTCAGCGCCGTGAAGGATGCCAATGTGCTCGTCTTCCCCTCGCTGGAATCAGCCAATATTGCTTATAAGCTGCTGGCGCGGCTCGGAAAAGCCAAAGCGATAGGACCGATCCTGCTGGGCATGGGCGCGCCGATCCACGTCCTGCAGACCGGCGACGATGTCAACTCCATCGTCCAGATTGCCTCCGTAGCGGTCATGGACATTATGAGCCGCGAAGAAGCTGCTTGACCATAAGCGTGATACTCTCCCTGTGGAAGAAAGTCCCGGAGTACTCAAGGCTCCGGGACTTTTTCCTTTCGCTTTTCCATCGCCTTCATTCTCTTCCGCGCCAGCCAGACCCCGATGCCTAAAAGAACCAGCCCAAGGATCAGGCTGCCGAAGCTGTTCATGAATTCACTGACGACCTCCCACTGACTTCCAAACAGATAGCCAAGCCCTCCATAACCGAAGACCCAGATGGCTTCGCCTGTCACATCATAGAGCAGGAAGGTTCTGAAGGGAAAATTTCCCATCCCCGCCATTAGGTTAACGGGAGAGGCAATCCCCGTGATCAGGAAGCGCGTCAGAAACACCGACATCCCACCCCAGCGCTGGAAGAAGCGCTCGGCTCTTGCCCATCTCGTCGAGTTTCCCACGCGTGTAAGCACCGGACCGCGCAGATAGTGCCCGATGGCATACCCGAGGCAATCCCCCATCACAACAAAGATCAGGGCGATCAACCCGGTGGTATGCCAGGGCAAGAATCCCTCCCGGCTGAATGCACCCGCGGCAATAACAACCAGGGTAGCCGGAAGCGGCACCCCCAGCGCGGATACGAATGCGATAGCGCCCAGAATGGGCGCCCCGTAATTGATTATTTGTGTCAATAAAAAATCTGACATTTACACGTTTCAGGGGTCAGGCATAGGTGGGGGGAGATGCTCCAGCACGGTGGCTTTGATCTTTGCTTCGACAATCCCGGGTATTCCCGGAAAGTATTGTTCGTTGAGCTGGGTCAGGCTTCTCTCTTCGTTGCCGCGGGCTGGGATCTCGAGCGCCTCGAAGAGCACAGAGGCAGGAATAGCATACATCCTGGCGATGAACGGCACCGTCATCCAACTGCGGATGCGCTCAACATCGACTTGTGCGGGATCAGATATCTCTACCGGGGCAGGCAACGGACCGTGCTCTCTAAAATCCCTGAAGGCGCGTAACGTTCTAACTCCGAAGAAAATCACAATCAGTGCGCCGGCAAGGACGAGGATGAGGATCAAGATGCGCTGTCTGGGACGGGTCATCTCATTCCTGCCACTCCAGCTCGAACTCACCGATCGCAACCGTGTCGCCTTCCTGCACACCGGCCTTCCGCAGCGCTTCGTCCACGCCGAGCGTTTCCATGATCTTCTGGAAGCGGCGCACAGACCCGTCGTGCTGCCAGTAGGTCATCGAGGCGGCCCTCTCGATGGCCGTGCCAGAGATGCGCCACTCGCTGGCGCCTTCGCGCGTCACGACAAACTCACGCGGGTCTTCCTTAGGTTTGTACACCGGCAGGGGTAATTCCACTTCTTCTGCCGGCGGCGTCTCAGACAGCTTTTGATGAGCGGCGACCAATAATTCGCGCGTGTTGGTGCGCGCCAGCGCGGAGATAGTCATCAGCTCTACTTCTAATCTCTTGAACTTCTGTTCGATTTCCACCAGCCTCGCTTGAACTTCCGGCTGGTCGATCTTGTTGAGGGCAACAACCTGGGGCTTTTTCGCCAGGTTGGGGTCGAAGAGGGACAATTCCGAATTGATCTGGCTGTAGTCCGCGACCGGGTCTTCGGACAGCCCGTCCAGCAGGTGGATCAAGACTCGCGTGCGCTGGATATGGCGCAGGAAGTCATGCCCCAGCCCGGCGCCCTGCGATGCGCCTTCGATCAGCCCGGGGATATCGGCGAGCACAACGGTCGTATCCTCGTCGATGTTTGCCACACCCAGGTTGGGCTCCAGGGTTGTAAACGGGTAGGGCGCGATCTTCGGCTTCGCATTGGTGAGCACGGAGAGCAGCGTGGACTTTCCAGCGTTCGGCACTCCGATCAATCCGATATCGGCGATCAGCTTGAGCTCCAGCTTTATCCGCTTTTCCTGGGCAGGCTCTCCCTTTTCAGCCGTGCGCGGCACCTGGTTGCGCGAGGTGGCGAAATGCTGGTTACCTCTGCCGCCACGTCCGCCTTTCAGCAGTGTCAAGGTGGCGCCTGGGTTCGTGAGATCCCCGATCAGCTCCCCCGTATCCGCATCGAACAGCACGGTTCCGGGTGGCACATGGATCACAAGGTCCTTGCCGTTGCGGCCCGTCATCTGTGACGGCCC
>DATHTH010000415.1:0-12085 GCA_035463495.1 Anaerolineales bacterium
AGTGGTGCTGGAGGTCATCCCGCCTTTCACGCTGGTATCGCTGCGGCTGCTTCTGGGTGCTTTGACATTGGCGATGATCGTTCTCTTGCGCGGGTCGCCAAAGATCGCCCGGCAGCAATGGCTTCAGGTGCTGGGCGTCGGATTCGTAGGCTACGGGGTTTCGCTGAGCCTGCAATTTCTGGGCACCAAACTTTCCACGGCTGCCAACGGTTCGCTGGTCACATCGGCAACGCCAGCGTTCGTGTTGCTCTTTGCGTGGTTCCTGCTCGGGGAAACCATCACGTGGCGCAGACTGGCTTCGCTTCTCATGGCGACTTTGGGCGTGGTGGCCGTCATCGACCCTCGTGCCGCACAGCTCAATCCGGAGCTATTCTTTGGAAATATCCTGCTGATCGGCGCGGCGATCACCTGGGCGCTGTATTCTGTTCTCGTGCGCAAGACCACACAGACTCTAGATGTGCTGCCATTCAGCCTGATCGCGTTTTTCGGCGGCTTACCGGTTGCCCTCCCCGCGGGCGCGTGGGAGTGGACGACGATCGGGGTCGGAGAGATAAGCCCGGGGGTGATCGCAGGCGTGCTGTTCCTGGGGGTCATATCCACCGCGCTGGCTATGGTCCTGTGGAACACAGCCTTCGCGATCGTGGATGCCAGCCTGGCTTCCCTGACTTTTTTTGCACAGCCAGTGGTCGGCACGCTGCTGGGCTGGGTGTTCCTGGGGGAACAAATCACGCCGCTATTTGTTCTGGGCGGCATCCTGATCGGGCTTGGACTCCTGATTTCCAGCCGCGAATAACAAAGTACTTGACAAAGGTTCGCGAAATCCTTATACTAAACAAGTAACACGTGTTAGTGAATTTCCTATGGGAACGACAAAACGAACCACCAGCAGGGACGTTGCAAAGCTAGCACATGTTTCGCGAACGACCGTCTCGTTTATCTTGAATAACGTGCCGGGTGTGAGCATCAGCGCAGCCACACGCCAACGAGTGCTGGACGCCGCCAAAAAACTCAATTACTCCCCCAACGTAGCTGGCAAAAAACTTGTCAGTGGAAAATCTTATACGATTGGCCTTGTGCTCTGCCAGTCGCCCGAGCAGATTTTTACGGATGCCTTTCTGCCGCAGGTGATCCTGGGCGTGGAACAGGCAGCCATGCAGCAGGGCTTTCACGTATTGTTGAAACCCGTTGACCCGAATGACACCGGAGGCTATGCACGCTTGATCACAGAAAATCATGTCGATGGCATTCTGTTATCCGGTCCTCGCCAGGACGATCAGGCGCTGATGCATCTGCACGGCCAGCGCGTCCCCATTATGCTGATGGGGCAGCTGCCTTCCACCGATATTCCTTTCGTGGATGTGGATGCCACAGCCGGCGCGGAAATGGCGGTCACCCATCTGATCGAGCGCGGGCACCGGGATATCGGGATGATCACCAATGCTCCACTCGATTACACCTCGGCTCAGCAGCGAAGGGATGGTTATTTGCGGGCACTCAAGAAAGCAAAGCTAGGCGCCAAGAAGTCGCTCATTAAAGAGGGAAACTACACGCCTGCCAGCGGCTACCAGGCGATGAAGGCACTGCTCCAGGTCGATCACCCGCTGACCGCAGTCTTCGTCGCGAGTGATGTGGTCGCGATGGGCGCTATGCTCGCCATCCGGGAAGCAAGATTAGATATCCCAAAAGACATCGCCGTGGTCGGCTTCGACGATATCCCCCTCGCAGAATTTTACGATCCCCCCCTGACGACAGTTCATCTTCCCGCGTTCGGCATCGGCTGGGCAGGCGGAGAACGTTTGATACGCATGATCCAGGGCGAAGGATTGAACGCGCCTGCATTGCTGCTCGAATCCCGGCTGGTCACGCGGCAATCCAGTATCTGACCTTTATAGCACAGCCACTGAACAATCGTTTTTGACTCTGGTTCGCGAATTCATTTACCAAAGGAGGTGGTCCGGATTACAAATCGACATACCAAAAGTTCATGAGCTGTAACGTTTGAGTTATATCGTTCAAATTAAATCAGGAGAAGAAGGAAATGTCTAAAATTAGCAAGATTTTGGGCCTGCTTATGGTCTTCACCCTGCTTCTCGCAGCGTGTGGCGGAGGGCAAGGGACACAAGCACCTACCACAGCGGCGCCCACAGAGGCAATGACCGAGGAGCCCACAGAGGCTCCAACCGAAGCAATGACCGAAGCCCCTACGGAGGCGCCAACCGAGGCGATGACCGAAGCCCCCGTAGCCGGTGAGATCGACTGCATGGGCGCCGCCGAAGGCGATGAGATCAGTATGCTCTATCAGTGGGCAGGCGCAGAAGAGGCAGCCCTCAACCAGGTACTACAGCCGCTGCTGGATGCCTGTGGGATTGTGCTGCGTCCCGAGTCGACACGTGATCAGGCTCTGCTCGATACCCGCGTCCAGGCTGGCACTCCGCCAGATGTCGCCTTCTGGCAGGTATCGCAGCTGGTGCAATATCAGGATCAGCTGATCCCGATGGACGAGCTGGGCGCGAACGCGGACGGCTATAGTGATTTCTTCCTCGATCCGGTCACAATCGACGGCCGCTGGCTGGGCCTTCCCATCAAAGCCGACGTGAAATCCATTATCTGGTACAGCCCTGCCAACTTTGAGGCGCTCGGTTACGAAGTTCCCGAAACCTGGGAAGATCTAGAAGCTCTGGTCGACCAGATGGTAGCCGACGGTCAGGTCCCCTGGAGCCTGGGGTTCGAATCCGGTGATGCCACCGGCTGGACCGGGACGGACTTCCTCCAGGACATCATGCTGGTACAGCAGGGTCCGGAGTTCGTGCTGGGTGTGATCGACGGCAGCGTTCCATACAACGATCCGGGAGTCCAGCAGGCGTACGAAACGTACGGAGCCTGGGCTACCGACCCAACCTATACCGTAGGCGGCGCACAGGGCACACTTTCCACACCGTTCTTAGAGGCGATTTATAAACCCTTCGCCGATCCCCCGGAAGCCATGATGGTCAAGCAGTCCGGTTTCGCGGGTGCTGAGATCGCCAAGCAGTTCCCCGATCTCCAGCAGGGCACGGATTACGACTTCTTTGTCGTACCTGGCATTCAGGGCCTGCAGGGCTCCATCGAGCCGATGATGGCATTCAATGACACCCCGGCTGTCCGCGCCCTGGTCGCCTATCTCTCTTCGGAGCAGGGTGGCGCCAACTGGGCGGGTGCAACGTTCGGTCTCTCACCCAATGCCGGCGCGACTGGCAATTATGCAGATCCAGCACTCCAGAAGCTGGGTGACGCCATCGCCGAGACTGAGGGCTTCACGCCTGACATCGGTGATACGATCCCCGGTGGCTTCGGCTCTGCCGAGTTCCAGGGAGTCTCCGAATATGTCAACGGTGGTGACCTACAAGCCATCCTCGACAACCTCGCAGACGTCCAGGCTGACGGATTGAATCAGTAAAGTCTACATCGTTTCGGGGACGTCTCCATGGAGACGTCCCCGCTCATATAGAACGTCCATGACATCGCAGAAACTTCCAGAGATCCGGAGCGCGGGACCGTCTACCCGTAGCTGAGCCTCTGGCGAGGCTGGTGGTGATGTCACATTTCGCTCTCTTTATCCATATGCACAACATAGGAGGATGAGATGGCTACGCCGCAGGATATCTCTAAACCTGCCACGACACCCGAAGTCGCTGTGCGCAGGAAACCGGTGAGAGCGCCCTCCGCTCCGGTGCCTCAGATCATGAAGCAGGGTGCCTTAACGCCCTGGCTGTATCTTCTGCCCGCGCTGCTGGTGATGTCCTTTTTCATCATCTACCCGATGGTCAATACGATCGCCCTGAGCTTCCAGAATCGAAACGGGACCGCTTCGGCCGCGACGACCTGCCGGGAGGGACAGCCGTGCTGGGGCGTGTTCGAGAATTATCGCTATGCCCTGACTGCCGAATTCAACACCAGCTCGCCCGGGGCCTTCTGGAATTCGTTCTGGAGCTCCTCGTATGGCAACACCATCAAATGGATCGTCGTCATGGTCTTTGGGACGGTCTCGATCGGATTGGGGTTTGCCGTGCTGGCAGACCGCGTGAAGTACGAGGCGCTGGCGAAAGCTATACTGTTTATGCCCATGGCGATCTCGTTCGTAGGCGCCGGCGTCATCTGGAAGTTCGTCTATGACTATGGCACATCCCAAAACCAGATCGGCCTGCTGAACTCCATCATCACTTCGCTGGGCGGCGACCCGGTTGCCTGGCTCTCCACGACGCCGATCAATACATTCATGATCGTCATCGTCGGCATCTGGATCTGGTCAGGGTTCTGTATGACGATCCTGGCGGCAGCCCTCAAGTCTGTTCCGGATGAGATCCTCGAGGCGGCCCGCGTGGATGGAGCCACGGAGTGGACGGTCTTCTGGAGGATCATGGTGCCGATCATCCTGCCGACAATAACGGTTGTGGTGACAACGATGGTGATCAACGTGCTGAAGCTCTTCGACCTCGTATACGTGATGACCGGTGGGAACTTCCAGACGGACGTGATCGCCAACCGGATGTATACCGAGATGTACAAGAACTTCCATGTCGGGCGCGGGACCGCCGTGGCTGTCATCCTCGTCGTGGCGATCATTCCCTTCATCTACTTTAACATCAGGAGATTCCTCGAGCAGGAGGCAACGCGATGAACAGGGAACGCATCAACAAGCTCGTCAATCGCATCCCCACGCACGTGATCATCATCCTGACCATGCTCATCTGGATCGTCCCGACGCTGGGGTTGCTGGTTACCTCGCTGCGGCCTCCCGAGGCGGTGCGCAGCTCCGGCTGGTGGACAGTTTTCTCACCTCAGGGTGCAGGCGTAGAGGGGCCTTACGCGACATACTGCGCGGAATGTCACGGCGCGGATGGCACTGCCATTCCGCCAGCCGATCTCTCCAATCCTGACGTGATCGCCCAGTACCCGCGCTCGCTGCAGCTGCTGGCAATGCTGCGCCGGGATATCAACGGCCAGCCCCACATGGGCGATAAGCCTCTCCCCAGCCCGCAAGAAGCAGCCGAAATCGCGACCTTCCTCAGGGAAGGAGGGCAGGAAGCAGGATCACAGTTCACATTCAATAACTACATCGATGCGCTGGTCGGCTATCGCGGGCAAAGCACCTACCGCGCCGACTGTGCCGCAGGGACACAACCACCGGACCTGCGCTGCAACTTGAGCGATATCATGAATCCGCGCGGCATGGGACGGGCGTTTGTCAACAGTTTGCTGGTCACCATCCCCGCCACAATCCTGCCCATCCTCTTTGCAGCCTTCGCCGGCTATGCCTTCGCCTGGCTGGACTTCAAGGGTCGGTTCCTGCTCTTCGCTCTGCTGGTTGGCTTGCAGGTGGTACCTCTGCAGATGACCCTTGTCCCCATCTCACGGTTTTACGCGCAAGCAGGTTTGAATGGCACCTTCCTCGGGGTGTGGCTTTTCCACACCGGCTTTGGGATGCCATACGCCATTTACCTGATGCGAAACTTCCTGGGCACGCTGCCGCGCGATCTCTTTGAGTCCGCATACCTGGACGGCGCCTCGCACTGGACAGCCTTCCGCCGCCTGGTAATTCCGCTTGCCATGCCAGCCATTGCGTCACTGGGGATCTTCCAGTTCCTGTGGGTCTGGAACGACCTTCTGGTGGCACTGGTGTTCCTCGGCGGGACGACCCCGGTCATGACCTACCAGATCAGCAACATGGTTACCTCCCTGGGCTCCGGCTGGCAGGTGCTGACGGCGGCGGCGTTCCTCTCGATGCTTCTGCCCATGATTGTGTTCTTTTCCCTGCAGCGTTACTTTGTGCGCGGCATGCTCGCCGGTGCGGTCAAAGGCTAAGACAGGGCTTCAGAGCACCCGAACTCTCTATTTTTATGTTCTTTCTATGGTAAGCGCAGTACGCGATTGCCAGTCTATTGACTTGCCTGCCCACCGGGCAACGAAAGAAACTTACAACAACTGGAAATCAAGCCGCCTATGGATGATCTACTCTGGTACAAGGATGCCATCTTCTACCAAATTTATGTACGTGCCTTCCGGGACAGCAACGGGGATGGCCACGGCGACCTGCGAGGCTTAACTCAGAAGCTGGATTACGTGCAAGAGCTGGGTGCGGACTGCATCTGGCTGATGCCGATCTACCCGTCCCCGCTGCGCGACGATGGCTATGACATCGCAGACTATTACAACATTGCCGAGACATTTGGGACGCTGGACGATCTGAAGACTCTCGTCGAAGGCGCTCACCAGCGCGGCATTCGCATCATCATGGACCTCGTGTTGAATCACACCTCCGACCAGCATCCCTGGTTCGAGGCCTCGCGCTCCGACCGCAACTCTCCCTATCGTGATTACTACGTCTGGAGCGACACAAACGATAAATACAAGGATGCCCGCATAATCTTCCTCGATACAGAATCCTCCAACTGGACCTGGGACGAAAAGGCAGGCCAGTACTTCTGGCACCGCTTTTATGCCAGCCAGCCGGACTTGAACTATGACAACCCGCGCGTACAGGAAGAGATGATCCAGGTAGCCGGTTTCTGGCTCGAGCTGGGCATTGACGGCTTTCGCGCCGATGCAGTCCCATACCTGTTCGAGCGCGAGGGCACCAACTGCGAGAACCTGCCTGAGACGCACGTCTATCTGAAGAAGCTGCGCGCGTTCATGGACCAGCACTATCCCGACCGCATCCTGTTATGTGAAGCCAACCAGTGGCCCGAGAACGTTCGTCCCTACTTCGGGGACGGGGATGAATTCCACATGGGATTCCACTTCCCGATCATGCCGCGCATCTACATGTCGATCAAAAAAGGTCTCGCAGCAGATATGATCGACATCCTGCGCCGGACCCCGCCTATTCCGGAGAATTGCCAGTGGTGCACTTTCCTGCGCAACCACGACGAGTTGACCCTGGAGATGGTGACCGAGGAAGAGCGCCAGTGGATGTGGGCGCAGTACGCTCCCGAACCGCGCATGCGTCTCAACCTCGGGATTCGCCGGCGATTGGCTCCCCTGCTGGATAACGACGAGCGCAAAGTGCGGCTGGCTCACTCCCTGCTCTTTACGCTTCCGGGCTCACCCATTCTGTATTATGGAGACGAGATCGGCATGGGAGATAACATCTGGCTGGATGACCGCAACGGGGTCCGGACGCCCATGCAGTGGGAGGCTGGTCCTACAGCCGGGTTTTCAGATGTAGCGCCCGAAAAGCTATATGCGCCGGTGATCGACGACGAGCGCTACGGGGCGGCGCAGGTCAATGTCGCATCCCGACGTGCAGATCCAGACTCGCTCTGGCACGTGATCCGGCAGATGATTGCGATCAAGAAAGAGCACCGGGCGTTTGGATGGGGAGATTTTGAGTGGGCCGAGTTGGGAAATGAAGCGATTGCCGCCTTCCGCCGCAGACATGGTGAGGAGATCATCCTGGCGCTCCACAATCTGAGCGACACAAAGGAACAGTTAACACTACCAGTCCGACAGGGGGTCACATCGCTGACCGATCTTCTCACCACAAAAGAATTCCGCTCCGCCCAAGGAAATCTCAAGATCGAATTGATGCCTTACGAATATCTCTGGCTCAAGGAATAATTCGCCCCGGCCTACGCCTCGCCGACCGTATGTAACAATGCCATATTCGGAGGCCGGATCGCGCCGACCGGGAAACCACAGACCAGCACAACCTGATCGCCTGATTGGACGACATGCGAATGCCTCAGCGCAGTATCCACATGCTCGAGCATCTCATCCAGGGAATTCACAAACGGGACGAGCTGTGGACGCACTCCCCACATGAACGCCAGACGGCAGGCTGTGCCTGGCTCTGGGGTGAAAGCGACGATGGGCACCCGCGGCCGGATCTTGGACATCAGCCAGGCGGTCTGTCCCCGCATGGTGAAGCACGCCACGGCAGTCACGTTTTCATCGTTTGCCAGCGCCTGAGACGCACGCGCCATCGATGCCGCGTCGCTGTGCTCAAAGCCGCTGACATGCTGTTCCATACCCCATTCGAGATAATGAATTTCCGCCTCCCGTACGATCCGGTCCATCATTTCAACGGATCGCACCGGATGCGCCCCGATGGCGGTCTCGCCGGAGAGCATCACAGCATCTGTTCCGTCGAAAACGGCGTTGGCAATATCGGAGGCTTCGGCGCGAGTCGGGAGCGGATTGAGAATCATCGATTCGAGCATCTGCGTGGCCGTGATGACCAGCTTGGCATGCCGGTTGGCGGTTCGGATGATATGTTTTTGCTGAACGGGAACACGCTCGGGCGGGAGCTCCACACCCAGGTCGCCGCGTGCGACCATCACGCCATCCACGATCTCCAGGATCCCCTCGAGATTCTCAAGCGCTTCGGGCTTTTCTAGCTTCGCGATCAGGAGCGGCAGTCGCTTGCCGCTGCAGATCCGCTCCATTGCCTCGCGAGCCCTTAAGACGTCATCCACCGTGCGGACGAAGGACACAGCGACCGCGTCCACATCCTGGGCGATGCCAAACCTCAGGTCTTCCTCATCTTTTTCGGTAAATCCAGGAATGCCCAATTTGACCCCGGGCAGGTTGATTCCCTTGTGGGAGGAGAGCACCCCGCCCACAAGGACCTTCGCGGAAAGCGCACTCATGCCGCTGACGGACAGGACCTCGAGCGCCAGACGTCCATCATCGAGCAGCAGCCGGTCGGACGGGTGCACAGCGCCGAATAGCTCACGGAAGTCCACCGGGATCTTTTTTTCACCCTTGCCGACAGGCGCGGTCCCGGTTGCGTAGAGCATAACCGTCTCCCCTTCCAGCAGCTGGATGGATTCGGACAGGTCCCCCACCCGAATCTTCGGTCCCTGCAGATCCTGGAGAATGCCAATGGAAGTATCAAGCTTCTGCGAGAGCTTTCGAATCAGCGCAATTCGCTCGGCATGCTCCTCGTGTGTGCCATGCGAAAAATTCATGCGCGCCACATTCATGCCAGCCTGAACGAGTTTCTCCAGTACCTGCTCGCTCTCGCTGGCAGGTCCGATCGTCGCGACAATTTTTGCTTTTCGTGTCATCGTTCGTTCCACCACACATCCTGAGTTTGATTTTTCTTATAGTACTGTATAAAACGAAACCTGACGAGAGTCCGGTCGTCAGGTTTAATTCAGATTTGGAAAGAACTTTAGATGTAGTGCAGCTCCCTGGCTTGCTGTTCAAGATCCGCGCGGAAATCCGGATGAGCGATGTTGATCAGCTGGTGCGCTCGTTGCCGGATCGTCTTGCCGTATAAGTCGGCAACTCCGTACTCGGTGACTACATAGCGCACATGGTTGCGGGTGGTGACCACGCCCGCTCCCGGCTTCAGCATGGCTGCAATACGCGTCACGAGGGTGCCATCTCGGAGGGTGGTCGTGCTGGGTAGCGCAATGATCGGTACCCCGCCTTTCGAGCGCGAGGCACCGTAGATGAAGTCGAGCTGACCGCCAACGCCGCTGTACAGCTTCGGTCCAATGCTGTCGGCGCAGACTTGCCCGGTGAGGTCCACCTCGATAGCAGAATTGATTGCCACCATGCGCTCGTTTTGTGCAATGACGAACGGATCGTTGACATATTCCGTGCGATGGAACTCGATCAGCGGGTTATCGTCTGCCCAGCTATAGAGGTTCCGAGTGCCAAGCATAAAGCCGGCGATGATCTTGCCGGGATGGAGAGTCTTGCGGGCGTTGGTAAGCACGCCTTCGTTGACGAGGTCAATCACGCCATCAGAGAATAGCTCACTGTGCACGCCGAGATCTCTTTTGTTGCGCAAATACTTGAGCACAGCATCCGGGATGGCGCCGATGCCCAGCTGCATCGTCGCGCCATCGGGAATCAACTCAGCGATGAACCCGGCAATCTTTTCCACGACTGCGGTATTTCCCTCTTCTGCCATTGCCATCTCCGGAATGGGATAATTAACCGGGATAATGTGATTGAGGCGGCTGACGTGGATGAACGAGTCGCCCAGGGTGCGCGGCATCTGCTGGTTGACCTCGGCAATGATGATCTTTGCAGATTCGGCAGGCGATTTGGTCAGCCCCACTTCCACGCCGAGGCTGCAAAATCCATGCTCATCCGGCGGCGAGACGTGGATGATCGCCACATCCAGCGGCAGGACGCCGCGCTTGAAGAGTAATGGGAATTCAGAGAGCAGCACGGGGGTAAAGTCGGCGCGACCTTCCTGGACGGCCTTACGCACGTTGTGGCTGATGAAAAGCGTATTGACGCGCAGGTGCTCTTCCATGCCAGGATCGACGTAATCGGCAGAACCGATGGTCAGCGCCTGACAGATCTCCACACCCGTGAGGTGAGGAGCATGCTTCACAAGCGCGGCCAGCGCTTGCTGCGGCACAGACACGTTCCCGGTGAGGAAGATCCGCATCCCCGATTTGATTACACACACGGCATCTTCCGCCGTGGTGATGCG
Source organism: Anaerolineales bacterium (assembly GCA_035463495.1). GTDB lineage: Bacteria > Chloroflexota > Anaerolineae > Anaerolineales > Villigracilaceae > Defluviilinea. The sequence continues at coordinate 10,439 of DATHTH010000415.1, forward strand.
TGACTGGTAGATGCTATTCCAGTCCATCGGGCACTCCTCTCGAAAGCAGAGTCAGGTGGACCAGTTCGCCGTTGTGGGTATTGACCGCCTTCTCGATTGCCGGGGTTCCTTTGATTGCCTCATCCGCCCCGAGGCTGGCAATTTCTAGTATGTAGGGCATCGCTGCGTTGACGAACGCATGCGTCGCCGTGCGAGCTACTGCAGCCGGCATGTTCGGGACACAATAATGCAGCATCCCCTCCTCAATGTATACCGGGCGCTCATGGTTGGTCGGACGGGACGATTCTACACAACCACCCTGGTCGATGCTGATATCCATGATGACCGAGCGCGGCTTCATCCTGCGAACCATCTCGCGGGTGATCAGCATTGGCGCGCGTTGCCCCGGCGAGAGAACCGCGCCTACCACCACGTCTGCGAAGGAGGTGGCGCGCTCGATATTGCGCGGAGTCGAGATCATCGTCACAATGCCGGGGAAGCGGTCCCACAGGTTTTGCAGGGCTGCCAGGTTGTGATCGATGACCGTCACGTGAGCGCCCATCCCCAGGAACATCTGTGTGGCGTACGTGCCGACCACGCCGGCGCCAAGCACGAGAACTTCCGCCGGGGGCACGCCTGGGACGCCGCCCATCAGGATCCCCTTGCCTCCCCAGTTATTCTGGAGAAGCCGCGCAGCGATCTGTGCCGCCATCGCCCCTCCAATCTGGCTCAGGGGCCGCAGGACAGGGCGAGACCCATCCGGCTCTTCGATTTGCTCATACGCAATCGAGGTGATTTTCTTTTCAAGAAGGACAGCGGTCTTGTCCTCACGCGCCGATGCCAGATGCAGAAAACCGGCTAGCGCCGTGTTCGGGCGGAACCACTCCAGCTCTTCCTTCAAGGGCCGCGCCACTTTCAACATCAGATCTGCGCGCCCGAAGACCTCTTCGGGGGAATACACAAGGCGCGCACCGGCTGTCTCATATTCCCGGTCTGCAAACCCTGCTCCCACACCTGCCTCATGTTCGACGTAGACCTGATGCCCGTGTTGAGTCAGGATCTCCACCCCGGCAGGGGGAAGACCCACCCGCGACTCGAACGGGCGTCTCTCTTTTGGAATGCCAATGTTCATGAGATCTCCATAAAAAACCCTAAAGGCATCATCACCTTTAGGGTTTGAATCTATTGCATGTTCAGCACAGCACGAATGGACGGCAATGCCCAGTCAATGGTTTCTTTATCGATAACAAGCGGTGGTGCAAAGCGGATCACATGATCATGAGTCTCCTTGGCGAGAATACCTTTCTGCTGCATCGCTTCGCAGAACCGGCGCGCACCCCCTGCTTCCGGTTTCAGCTCGACGCCAATCAGCAGACCCTTACCCCGCACCTCTTTTACATGCGGGCTGGGGATCTCCGCCAGTTGCTCCATAAAATATTCGCCCAATTCACGGGAACGCTCGGCAAGATTCTCATCTCGGATGACTTTCAGGGAGGCGCGTGCCACCGCAGCGGCCAGCGGGTTCCCACCGAAAGTCGAGCCATGCTCTCCAGGCTGGAACAAGCCAAGCAGCTCGCGATCTGCCAACACGGCGGAAACCGGGTAAAAGCCTCCTGCCAGTGCCTTGCCGATGATGGTCACATCGGGGCGAACACCCTCATGCTCTGC
>DATHTH010000416.1:0-25502 GCA_035463495.1 Anaerolineales bacterium
ATGATCGTCCACGCGGGTGGTGCGGCTGCGTCTGTGCCGGAGCATCTGGCATTCCTGGATGTGGATGCGCCGGTAATCACCGAACAGGCGGTGGACGTCACCGCGGAAGCACTCCAGGAAGCCTCCACCCAGGCATTCCAGGCGCCAGCCTGGTCACCCGATGGAAGCCGGATCGCACTGGCACGTGTGCTGGATCGGAAGAACGAGGTGATCGTGACCGATGCCGCCGGGGAAAATCCGGAAACGGTCGGGACATTTACACAAAAGACAGCATTCGCCTGGTCCAGTGATGGCACCCGGCTGGCATACCTCGACGGCAAGCAGGCTCTCGAGGCCGGCACAATCGGTCCCCTGCACGTGGTTGACTTTGAGACGTCCGAGGAGATCGTACAGGATGAAGATATCATCGCCTTCTTCTGGTCTCCCAGCGGTGAGGAAATTGCGTACTTTGTTCTACTTCAGATCCCACCGGAGGGGGGTTCGTCCGGTGAGGCCACACCGCAGTTCGGGCTGGTCCTGCACGTGTTGGACGTAGCGAGTGGGGAAAGCCGGGAGATTGTCACCTACCGCCCTACGCAGCAGTTCCTGAGCATCCTGCCGTACTTCGACCAGTATCACCAATCCGCCACGATCTGGTCGCCGGATAACAACAACCTGGTACTCTCCTTCCTCGGGGAATCGGGGCCCGGCATCGCGGTGGTGGCAGCCTCCGGCAATCTGGAGCCCCGCTTCCTGGCGCAGGCTTTCATCGCGTTCTGGTCGTGGGAGTAATCACTGTCCGTCGAGCGCCGGGAACAGCGGCTTGAGCGTTCAAAGAAAAACTGGCTGGGTGCTTCGCAACATCCCGGCCAGCTTTCTTTTTTTATTCGTTCTTCGCTTTCAACTTTGGCGCTGCCTTGCGCTTGGATTTCGGTTTCTTCTCCGATTTCCCGTTTTCTTTTCCATTCTTGGTGTTCACAATTGTCTCATCCACGAGGGTCTTTAAGAGCATTTCACTATCCACCGGTTCGCTGTTGACTGAAGCAGCCCGGATCACTTCGATGCATTCTTTTCCGGTCAGGTCATTGCGGTCCAGCAAAGCCTGAGCAACCGCATGTACTTCGGCCGCATGCTTAACCAGGATCTGCTCTGTCTGATCTTCGAGCTTCCTCCAGAACTTCTCCACGACATCGGTCCGGTCCTTTGCGACAGACATACCGGGCTGCAGTTGGAGATCCAGGGGAGGACCAAAATAGCCGTAATGTGCCAGCTGCCATAAACGGCCTCGCACATTCTGAAAGTCGCCGGTGGCACCCGTCCAGTATTCGCCGAGGAAGATCTTGGTCGCGACATGACCAGCCATCGACACAAGAATATCCGCCACGAACGTCCGCAGCGGTAGAGCATAAATGTCATAGTTGGGCACCGGGAGCACGTAGCCCAGCGCCTCGGAGCGGCGGACGATACTCACCCTAACGATGCGCTCATCGGGACGCAGATAATATTGCACCACCGCATGCCCAGCCTCATGATAAGCTACTTGCCGGCGCTGGTCCTCTTCCATTTCCTCGATAGGGTTTTCCAGGCCCATCGCCTGTTCTTGGAATGCCAGCTCGATATCATGCTGCGCGACGCGCTCACGCCCATCGAACAGCGCCAGGCGGACCGAGTCCTTTGTGATCGCGGACATGATGCGGGCAGGCGTCGCCCAGGCGGTATCGCTGACGATGGCTTCGATATCCACCGTCTCGTCGGTCTTGATCTTGTTCAGATAATACTTCACCATTTCGCGGCGTCCGGCGCGGTCCGGTTTATTGACGACCACCGTCCGGTCGAAACGTCCAGGACGGGTCAACGCGGGGTCGAGCACATCCGGGCGGTTGGTGGAGCCCATGAAGAGGATATGCCAATCGCGCGGCGGAACGGGCTTTCCGCGCAGCTGGTACCAGCGCGCGCGCAGTTTTTCCCAGCGCGTCAGCTCGTTGATCCCGTCCATTTCATAGAGCAGACGGGTGAGCGCGCCGGTCCCGGCACCCATACCCATGCCGCCCATTCCCATACCCATGCCGCCCTGTCCACCCATGACGGAGCCGCGCGACATACCGACCGCGTCGATCTCGTCGATGTAAGCGATACAGGCGCCATACTCGCGCGCCAGCTTGCGCGCCCGCCCGATAAAGCGGATCATCTTGAGCACATCCACACCCCAGAACATCGCCCGAAAACCGGAGCCTTCGATGGAGATAAACGCAATCCCGGCTTCACCTGCCATGGCTTTTGCCAGCAGGGTTTTCCCGGTGCCGGGCTCACCATACAGCAGGAGACCGTTGATGAACTGGCCGCCCATCCTCTGGAATTGAGCCCGATCCGAGAGCAGCGAGATCCACTGGCGAACCATCTTGATCAGATTGGGTTGACCCTTGTAATCGTCGAACGTGACTTGTTTGGGATCGCCCGGTCGGATGACTTCCACGCGTGACTGCGCCATGAACCAGAATATCGCCACGAACTGAATGACTACAAAGGCAATGGCGAAGACGATCCGCAGCGCCAGGCTCAGGATCACCAGAATGATATTGAGAACCTCGGGGCTGATGATCGCCCAGTAGATCAGCCCGTTGAACGCCGCCCATGCCAGGATGCCGAAAAAGAAACGCGTGGGTTTACCGGAAGCTGCCCAGACAAACACACGCAGCTGAATGTATAGAAATATGAGTGCAAGGATAATATAACCAACGACGATTAACCCGTTGATAATGATGATGCGGGCGTTGGTGGAAACAATTGCCATGGAAACGAGCAGATTGACCACCGCCCAGATGGCCAGCCCGATCCCCGTCCACAACCGCCAGGCTCGGATGTTGCTGAGCACATATCCGAGCGCGCCCAGGGAGAGCGGGTTGAACCACCAGGCAACCGCGATCCCAAGGGCGAGTACTTCATCGCGACTGGCGCGTGAGGCGTTGGTCGTCAGAAACCAGATCACCGGGGCAGAAATCACAAGGGTAATTAGTAGACCGACCAGCCAGCCAATCGCCCCGTAAAAATCGGTGGAGGCCCTTGCCATGGATGTGATGCGTGCTTTCTTTGACCCCTCGTCGTTGCGGATCGGCACGAGCTTGCTGTCTGTACCCTGCGGGGATAATTCGGTTGCCGACATACGTCACCTCATGAGCTAGCTGCGAAAAATTTCGAAGGAGTGTACCGCAAAACGGTTAAGGGTACAATCCGGGCATAAAACTCTTATGCATTCTTAATGCGAGAAGTTTCTTCGATTACTGGACGCCCGGATAATCGGATTCTTACACCCTGGCAGCATGGATCCCATTCCAGAAAGGTTACAGTTCCGAGCGGCCTCACAAGTCTTCAGGCTTTCAAAGGTCTTAAACGACCGGAGCCGTTAACTCCGGTAGTGAGATAAATTATGTCTTCTCAACAACTATCCTTGCCTCATCTTGTCCAGATCCCGACCTCGGCAGCGCACAGGGGAACCCCGACCCTGTACCCAACCATCCTGGCGCTGCATGGCCGCGGCAGCCATGAAGGCGACCTGATCGAGCTGGCTGCCCATCTTCCGGAAGGACTGCTCTGGATTGCGCCGCGAGCCCCGCTCGTGCTGGGTCCAAATGCTTATGAATGGTATCGCGTCCGGGTCCTGGGCAAGCCGGAACCGGAGCAGGTTTTTGCGGCAATCGAGGGCGTGGATCGCTTTCTCGATGAGATCCTTGCAGCTTATCCGGTCGATCCGCACAGGTTGTTCTTGCTCGGCTTTAGCCAGGGGAGCCTGCTTTCCATGTGCTACGCACTCACTCACCCTGCGCGCGTGGCGGGCGTGATCGCGCAATCCGGCTATATCCCGGACGGAGTGGATCTCGAAATCAACGAAGCGGAGGTGAAGGGGAAACCGTTCCTGCTAACCCACGGTGAGCAGGATACGATGCTTCCCATCGAATGGGCTCGCCGCAGCCGCGAACGGCTACAGGCGCTGGGAGTAGACCTGGCTTACCAGGAATTCCAGATGGGACACAATGTGAGCATGGAATCGCTGGAAGTCATTAACACCTGGCTGGAAAAACAGCTCACAAAATGACGCCTGGGCACCTCATTCCTGCGCTGGAGAGTGCGATCCAACATAGGGCATCACGCTTCGACGAGCGCCACGAGACGGCATTCCGTTTGTTCAACGGCTTCACTGAAGGCAATCCGGATCTGGTCATCGATATATATGCCGCCACCCTGGTACTCCACAACTATGCCGAGGAGCCCGCGCAAGGCAGATTGCTGATCGAGCAGGCAGCACAATTCCTGCAACAAGAATTGAACTGGCTACGCGCAGGCATAGTCAAAACCCGCCATGCCCGAAGTCAAGTGGAGAAAAGGGGCCGTTTGCTATTTGGTCAGATGCCTGACAGAAAGATCAGGGAACATGGCGTCTGGTATGCCATCGATCTGACAATGAACCGCGACGCAAGTTTTTACCTGGACTCCCGGAACTTGCGAAAGTGGATCATTGAAAACTGCCCGGGGAAAACGGTCTTGAACACCTTTGCCTATACAGGCAGCCTCGGCGTAGCGGCGGTGGCAGGCGGTTCCAGCCGTGTCGTACAACATGACCTAAACCGGCAGTTCCTCAATCTGGCAAAGACCTCCCACCTCCTCAATGGCTTCCCGGTCAATAAGCAGGATTTCATCACAACGGACTTTTTCACCCTCGTGGGCAGGCTCAAGCGCGCAAACGAGATGTTTGACTGTGTCATCGTCGATCCTCCGTTTTTCTCGATCACCTCAAAGGGCAAAGTAGACCAGCAGAACAATAGCGCCCGGCTCATCAACAAGGTCCGCCCGCTGGTGAACGATAGAGGCTCCCTAATTGCCATCAACAATGCGCTCTATCTGAGCGGCGCAGACTATATGCAGACGCTTACCGAGCTTTGCAAAGATGGATATTTGAAGATCAAAGAGCTAATACCGGTTCCGGACGATTTCATCGGATACGATTCCAGCCGCCCACCCATCACGGACCCGGCGCCCTTTAACCATTCCACAAAGATTGCCATTCTGGAGGTAAAACGAAAATCGACATGAGCATCAAGGTTTCCGTCTATATTGCAACCAGCCTGGACGGGTTCATTGCCCGTAAAAATGGCGAGATCGACTGGCTTACCGGTGGTGAGAGCGGTCAGGATTATGGCTACGCCAAATTCATGTCCAGTATTGACCATATTGTTATGGGCAGAAACACCTATGAGAAAGTTTTGTCCTTTGGGGGATGGCCGTATGAAAAAAGAGTGGTCGTGCTTACCAGCAGGGACCTGTCCATCCCTTCAGATCTAACGAACAGGGTGGAAGCCCTTTCTCTTGCTCCTCGTGAATTGACTGCCGAACTGGAAGGACGCGGCGCGTCTCATATTTACCTTGACGGCGGTCAAACCATTCAACGCTTCCTGCGCGAGCATCGAGTCGATGAGATGACGATCACTACCCTTCCCATCCTGATTGGCGAGGGCTTGCCGCTTTTCGGTCCGTTGGAGAACGATATAAAGCTTGAGCTGTCGAAGTCGAATTCCTTTGAGAACGGATTCGTGCAAAATAAGTATAAGGTGCTCTAGATCAGGATGGACATTACCCACACCCTATACGTCACCAATCGCAAGGACTGGCGCAAGTGGTTGCGCGAACATTACAAGACCGAAAAGGAAATCTGGCTTATTTATTATCGGAAGGAGACTGGCAAGCGGCGGATCGAATACAACGCGGCCGTCGAAGAGGCGTTGTGCTTCGGCTGGATCGATAGCATTCACAAGACCCTCGACAAGGGGAGAACAGCGCAGCGATTCTCTCCTCGCAAACACGGGAGCCCCTATTCTCCTGCCAACAAGGAGCGGCTGCGAAAGCTGATCAAACAGGGCAAGATAATCAAAGAGGTCCGCGAGACCTTAAGCACCATTCTGGAAGAAAATTTTGAGATCCCCAGGGATATCCTGAGCGCAATCCAGCAAAACCAGGAAGCGTGGAAGAATTTCCAAGCTTTCTCAGACGCCTACAAACGTATCCGCATCGGTTTTATCGAGGGAGCCCGAAATAGACCAGAAGAGTTCGAAAAGCGACTGCGTTACTTCATTAAGAAGACCGAAAAGAATGAGCTCTATGGTTTTGGCGGGATAGACAAATATTTTTAAAGCGGCGGTGTCTGTAACTTACTTCGCAGAAAAACCCTTGGTAAAGTAAGGAAAGTTGTAGTATAGTGCCTGTAATTAGATAGGTCTTGTCTAGTTTTTATCTCCCACATTGAATCCCTCATCCCAGCCCTTTCTACAATTTCATATCAGGATAGTTGCCGGTGGAAAGCCAATATCGTCATATCTGGAGCCGACGCGTTAAGACATTTCCAGGATCGCGGGGTTGCCAGATCGATGTGGAGAATGTAGACCTGTCTCACAATCACGTGCAAAGGTATGAATACAGAAAATCACTCGCCTGCTCACGCACCTATGCCTGGCATCAGAATCCCCCGGCTCACCGCCGAGGAAAGACAGGCGTTGCAAGACTACTGGCACGTCTATGAGGCGCACCGGGAGGAGATTACCAGTCAGCTGCTGGCGATGGCGAGCCAGCATCCGGAATTCCGGGTCATTTTGCAGAACCAGGCATCCCAACCGCCCAATGCGGACGAGCAAAGGCGCAATTATGAAATCCAGCGCAACGCGGTCCTGCACAACCACTGGGAGCCTTATCTCAAGAGTCTCCAGCAGCAAGGGATGAACTACGCCCGTGGTGGGCTTAGCTTCCACGCCTGGTTCGAGCTGATTGGTGCCTTTCGGCAGGCTCTGCTTCCTCATCTTGTCACCGCCTACGGGGCGTCTACCGAGATGTTACTCTCCGCCATGCGCGGCATGGATGTGCTTATCGATGTGGCCATGAACACGATCGGGGAAGCCTACCTGGAAACAAAGGAGCAATTGATCCGTCAGCAGGAGGAAGCGGTACTCACGGCGGTCAGACAGCAGCAGAGCGAGAAGAAATTCCGCGGTTTGCTCGAAGCTGCGCCGGATGCGATGGTGATTGTGGATCACAAGGGGACTATCATGACCGTCAACGCCCAGACCGAAATGCTTTTCGGCTACGCCCGGGCAGAGCTGCTTGGCAAACCGGTCGAGACGCTGATTCCGGCGCGCTATAAAAATATCCATCCCTTCCACCGCAGCCAGTACGGAAAGAACCCGCGCCTGCGACCTATGGGAGCGGATCTCGAACTTTTCGCCATGCGCAAAGATGGGACAGAGTTCCCGGTCGAGATCAGCCTGAGCCCCATGGTGACGGATGAGGACAATCTAGTCATCGCCGCGATCCGGGATATCTCCGACCGGAAACGCGCTGAGGCTCAATTCCGGGGCCTGCTCGAGTCTGCTCCGGATGCCATGGTTGTGGTGGATCAAAAAGGAATCATCCGGCTCGTCAATTCACAAATGGAAAACCTCTTCAGCTATGACCGCCTCGAGATCGTCGGTCAATCGATCGAAGTGCTTGTTCCGAAGCGCTTCCGACGACGGCATACGAAACACCGCGAGGGATATTATATTGAGCATCCGGCGCGTCCCATGGGCATGGGCCTCGAGCTTTATGGACTGCGGAAAAATGGCACTGAATTTCCCGTGGAGATCAGTCTCAGCCCCCTCGAGACGGATGCTGGACTGTTGGTCAGCGCCGCGATCCGCGACGTAAGCCAGCGCAAGCGCATGGAAGCGGATGTGCAAAAATTGAACGAAGACCTGCGGCAGCGGGCCGCGCAGCTGGAGGCCGCCAACAAGGAACTGGAGGCGTTCAGTTATTCGGTCTCACACGATTTGCGCGCGCCATTGCGGAGTATCGATGGGTTCAGTCACGTACTCCTGGAGGATTACAGCGACCAGCTCCCGGATGAAGGCCGAAACTATCTCGAGCGAGTCCGAGCTGCAGCGCAGCGTATGGCGGTGTTGATTGATGACCTGCTGAACCTTTCACGGGTGACGCGCACGCCGCTCCAACCCAAGTTCATCAACCTGAGCCAGATGGTCGAGGAGATCCTCGAATCGCTGCACGAAACGTACCCCGAGCGCAAGGTGACTTGTTCTATCATGCCGGGCCTGATGGTGGAAGGCGACCCCCATCTTCTCCACATTGTACTGGAGAACCTGCTGGGCAACGCCTGGAAATTCACGGCTAAACAGGAACAGCCCCGGATCGAGTTTGGCCAGAAAGCGCATGCTAAAGAACGAACGTTTTATGTGCGCGACAACGGCGTAGGTTTTGATATGGCGTATGCAGACAAATTATTCGGTGTCTTCCAACGGTTGCATTCCATCACCGACTTCCCGGGAACCGGTGTAGGGCTGGCAACAGTCCAGCGCATCATCGGTATTCACGGCGGACGGATCTGGGCGGAAAGCGCTGAGGGCAAGGGCGCCACATTCTACTTTACATTGTGATGGAGGCTATTCATGGAACGCAAGATGATTCTTCTCGTTGAGGACAACCCTGATGATGAGGCCCTCACCCTGAGAGCCCTCAAGAAAAACAACATCGGCAACGAGATCGCCGTCGTTCGGGATGGAGCGGAAGCGCTGGATTTCCTATGGTGCACGGGCGCCTACGCAAATCGCGATCCTCATAATAAGCCACAGGTCGTCCTGCTCGATCTAAAGCTACCCAAGATCGATGGCATGGAGGTTCTGCGGCGCATCCGCTCACATGAGGCGACGCGCCTGCTGCCGGTTGTCATCCTTACCTCTTCTAAGGAGGAACAGGATCGGTTGAATGGCTATAGCCTGGGTGCCAATTCCTATGTTCAAAAACCGGTAGATTTCGATCAGTTCATCGGAGCCGTACGGCAGCTGGGTCTGTACTGGCTGATTCTCAATGAACCGCCGCCCACCTAGTGATGAATGGAAAACCGTTACGGCTCCTTCTCATTGAAGACTCTCAAGATGATGCCCACCTGGTTCTGCGGGAGGTAGAGCGCGGCGGGTACGATGTGGAGGTCGAGCGAGTTGAGACCGCCGAAGGCATGCGAGCAGCGCTCCGGAGACAGCCCTGGGACCTGATCCTGTGTGATTTTTCTCTGCCGCGGTTCAGCGCGCCCAAAGCACTGGAGCTCCTCAAAGAAAGCGGCATCGACCTGCCTTTTATTATTGTTTCGGGCACCATCGGGGAGGAAAGCGCCGTCAACGCGCTCAAAGCTGGCGCGCACGATTTCATCATCAAAGGCAACTTCGCGCGGCTGATCCCTGCGATCCAGCGCGAATTGAAAGAGGCAGATATCCGCCGCGACCAGAGGGAACGAGAACGTGAGCTGGAGGCGATCGCCGCGGTCAGCGCAACGCTGCGCGGGGCAAAGAATCTGGATGAGATGCTGGCAAGCCTGTTGGAGGAGGCGCTCAGGCTGGTGGAGGCAGAGGCGGGAAGCATCTGGTTGTGCGATTCCTCAAGTGAGACGATTGAGTTGAAAGTACAGCGCGGCTGGAGCGAAGAAAACACCGGCTCGTCCTTGAAGCTCGGCGAGGGCATCGCCGGGCTCACGGCAAAACTTGGCGCAGCTATCATCGCCCCCGAATTTCGCCTGGCTCTCCAGCTCTCTGAAGAGCACCGCCAGCAGATCCCGGAGGGAATTGGCGGTGCCGGTGTCCCATTGCATGCCAACGACAACATCGTGGGCGTGATCTTCGTCCAGGTCAGGCTGCCGCGCGAGTTTACACGGGGTGAGATCCGGATCCTGGAGGCGCTGGCAGAGATCGGCGGCAACGCCATCCACCGTATGAACCTGCACGAGCAAACGGTCAAACAACTGAAGCGCCTGGCTGCCCTGCGGTCGATCGATCTGGCGATCAGCAATGTGCTGGATTTGCAGCTCACGTTGAAAATCGTGATCAATGAAGTGGTCGGGCAGCTGGATGTGGATGCCGCGTCCATCCTGTTAATCCAAAGCGGAACCAGCCGGCTGGAGTACCTTGCTGGACAGGGTTTCTATACGCGGGAGATCGAATCGACCAGCCTGTCGGTGGGAGAGGGAAGTGCCGGGCGGGCTGTGACAGAACGGCGCATTGTCATGGTCCCTGATCTACACGCCACGGCGGAGAACTTCAAGCGTGCCCAGCTGCTCGCCAACGAAGACTTTGTTTCCTATTATGCGGTGCCATTGATCGCCAAGGGACAGGTCAAGGGCGTGCTGGAGGTGTTCCTCCGCTCACGACTCCAGGCTGATCGCGATTGGCTCGATTTCCTGGAGACTCTCGGCGGGCAAACCGCGATCGCGATCGAAAATTCCATGCTGTTTCAAGATCTGCAGAGGTCAAATTTCGAGCTGGCTCTGGCGTACGATGCCACCATTGAGGGCTGGTCACGCGCCCTCGAGCTGCGCGACCACGAAACCGAGGGACACACGCAGCGCGTGACGAACCTGACACTCAAGCTGGCGCGACGGATGGGAATCAGCGATGAGCGCCTGGTCTTGATCCGGCGTGGCGCTCTGTTGCACGATATCGGCAAGATGGGTATCCCCGATTATATTCTTCATAAGCCGGAAGAGCTGACCGAAGAGGAACAGAGAATCATGAGGCAGCATCCTCAATTTGCCTATGACATGCTGGAACCCATCGCCTATTTGCGCGACGCACTCGATATCCCCTACTGCCACCATGAGAAATGGGATGGCAGCGGCTATCCGCGCGGGCTCTCAGGGATGCAGATCCCTCTGGAAGCACGCCTCTTCACCATTGTAGATGTCTGGGATGCTATTACCACGGACCGGCCCTACCGCAAAGGTTGGCCCAGGGAGAAAGCGATCGATTATATCCGTGAAGAAAGCGGAAAGTACTTCGATCCTCGCCTGGTCGAAATATTTCTCCAGGAGATCGGGGCATGATTACCATCCGCCGGGCGGAAACTCGTCAGAACAACTGGCCCTGCTCGTAATTTTCGCCGTCGATTTCCTCCCAGGGTAGAGGCGAAATATCCACCTGTTCCCTCACCAGTGAAGAGACCGTGCGTGCCAGCCACGGTGCAGCAAAATTGTTCGGGGAATGGCAGAACATATAAACATCGGTGTCATCCCGCAGTTCCCTGATAAAGATATCGCTCCACTCCTGAAGATAAGGCTGGTTCACCTCGATCTCGGGATGGCCGATATAGCGGATGAAGATAAAATCCGCCGTGCGCTTCGGGACAACGGGCACATCGGGTTTGCGTTCCCGCGCATCGACCAGAGTCTGGTACACCGACCCTGCCAGGATCTCATCCCCGGAAAGGTCGCGGATCGGACGCGTATCGATTGTCACGCGCGCCATACTGTGCCGGGTGAGCAGCTCATTGAGCGCCTCGTCATGCGGCGGATCGAACCAGTCGAGGTGCCGCACCTCCACCGCCAGACGCACCTCGCGCGGCCAACTGTCAAGGAAAGCCTGCAAATCACCGAGCAGTTTCGGGGAATAGCGAGGCGGGAGCTGCAGGAACATGGGACCCAGGCGCGAGCCCAACTGGCTCATGATCCGGATAAATTCCTGTGCCCTGTCCCGGTTCTCCATGAGCTTCCCTTCATGGCTGATCGCTTTCGGAACTTTTGGACAGAAACGGAAGGTGGGCGCCATTTCCTCCATCCAGCCTTCCAGCGTCTTCTGCGCAGGGACTGCGTAAAAGGTGGTGTTGCCTTCAACTGTTGTCAGCCGCCGCGTGTACTCACGGAGAAACTCTGAAGGCTTGGTGCCCTCCGGATAAAAATTGCCAACCCAGCCCTTCCACGACCAGATGGGACAACCGATGTAGAGATTCATCTTAATTTGTGATACCCTTTCACTCAGCACATAAGGATGGAAACATGAAACCAACATTGTCGTACACGATTTGGTTCAGCCAGCGGACAGGGAGCACATTATTATGCAAGGCGCTTGAATCGATACGCATTGCCGGCAATCCCGGTGAATGGCTGCTCAACCTTTTTAAGACTGAATATTCGAATGCCATAGAGGACCCTGCCCAGCTGCAGCAGGCTCTATGGAAGCTTGGCAGCACTCCCAATCGGATCTTTGGATTAAAGCATTCCTTCCATGAACCGCACTTCAGCCAGCTGCTCGAAACGTTTCGTAAATTTCCGGGTTGTCCGCCGCAAGAGGAAAACCGGGCTAAAATCTGGGAAAATGCATTTCCCAACCACCGTCATATTTTCATGACACGCCGAAACAAAGTCCGCCTGGCAGTTTCCTGGTGGCGAGCCATCAAGACACAGGAATGGCATCGCCAACCGGGCGCCGGTACCAAATCATACGATGCAGATAGCGGATATTCCTTCGATGCCATTCATCACTTGTACCGTGAGTGTTCCATGCGCGAGGCTGGCATTCAGGAATTTTTTTCCGAAGGGAAGGTCGTTCCGCTGACCCTAGTATACGAAGATTTCGTACAGGAATATGAAAAAACCGTTAGAAAGATTCTGGACTTCTTGGGCATGGAGACCGGGCATCTGGACATCCCTGCACCTGCTCTGGCGCGGACCGCAGACCACGTTTCTGAAGAATGGGTGCAAAGATTCCGTGCAGAGCTTCAGGTTGGTTGGACCCATCAGGGCTGGTAACGATGGAATCGAATCGTCGGAGACTTGATTTCAACGATCGCTTCCGGTAGAAACCCTAAAAAAAGATGTTTGGCATGGATTCAATTGGAAAGGAAAAAGATATGCAGCCCAACCTGCGAAGTGAGGTAGTCAAATCGATCCGCCGGAGAGTGGACCCGGAGGAGCATCGCGCCATCCGCCGTTTGTGGATTGCCCACTCTCTGGCTGAAGATGCGCACGATATCCCCGGCTTGATGGCAACTCTCACAGAGGACTGTGTATATACCGTAGTCAACACCGGGACAACCTGGCATGGCAAAGCCGGCGCCACCCAGTTTTACCAGCAATTGCTGGCTGCATTTCCGGATATTCACTTTGATTTGCAGAATATCGTGATCGGGCCGCAGGGTGTTTTCGAGGAGGCGTTCGTTACAGGGACATATCGGGCGCAGTGGCTCGATATGCCTTCCCCGCAGGGCCAACGGGTGGAGTTTGCAGTGACGATCCTATTTCCCTGGGATCCGAAACAGCGGCTATTTACAGGTGAACGCGTTTACTTCTTCCTGCCAGGAATTTGATGCCTGATCGCGAGATCGTATAGTATTCATCGGGATTGTTATAGCGAAGTCTTAGCCCATTTTCAGCGTGGATTAATGGATAAAGCTAATAATTCAGTACCCTACCCTACCCCTCTATGAGGGGAGGGTGTAACCAAAGCCTATGACTGGCGTCATGCTGAGAACATCGTGAAAGATCCAATTGATAGGTACGCGTCCAGAAAGAAGTTCTAATTCCTCATTAATCATACTAATAAAAATGAAAGCCCAATCCCCGTGTTAACACGGTAACATGGGGAGAATTAACACCGCGTCCGTGCACGGACATTGAGGCCCTATGAAACAATCAGTCACCCAGATCGTAGATTTTTTCAAGAAGCATAAATATGGCAAAGCCACCTTCGCTCTCCTGCTGGTGGGCGCTATCGTGGCATCCGTTTTGGTCTTTCGATCAAAACCAGACCAAGAACCTATTCCCCTCAGTGAAGTCGCCGCCGCCATTTCAGCGGGTGAGGTGACGAAGATCGAGGACGATCAGAGCAATGGCAATCTGACCGTCTATTACCAGGATGGAACACAGCATGCTACAAGGCGCGATAAAACTGCACCTTTCTTTGAGCAGATGAAATATCTGGGGGTTCGTGAGAGCCAGATGGCAATGCTTGAATATGAGCTCGTTGAAAATAAGAGCATGAGCGGCGATAAGGTCGTCAATATTCTGATCAGCCTGGCGATGATGGGCTTGTTAGGATTTGCCATGATCCGGCTCAACGGCGGTGCCATGGCTGGCATCCGCAAGAAATACACCGAAGGCGATATCCCGAATATCACCTTCAAAGACGTAGCGGGGATCGATGAGAGTCGTGAAGAGCTTGTTGATATCGTGACATTCTTGAAGAACAGCGAGAAGTATCAGAAGATGGGCGCGCGCATGCCGCGCGGCGTTCTGCTGGTCGGCGATCCTGGGACGGGCAAGACCCTGCTGGCAAAGGCCATTGCAGGTGAAGCCGGAGTCCCGTTCTTTACAACCTCCGGCTCGGAGTTTGTGGAGGTGTTCGTGGGCGTCGGCGCCAGCCGGGTCCGTTCGTTGTTCAAGAAAGCACGCTCCAAGGCGCCCTGCATTATTTTCATCGATGAGATCGACGCGGCAGGCCGCAAGCGCAATGGCGGCGGCGGCGCAGAGATGGAACAGGACCAGACGCTGAACCAGTTGCTGGTCGAAATGGACGGCTTTGCCGCAACGGAGGGCGTTGTGGTGCTTGGCGCCACCAACCGTGTGGACGTCCTCGACCCGGCGCTGACGCGCCCCGGCCGCTTTGACCGTCATGTCAACGTGCCGCGCCCGGATATCAAAGGCCGCCATTCGATCCTCCAGGTGCATGTCGAGAACCGGCGTCTGGCTCCGGATGTGAACCTGATGGACATCGCCAAGTCCACGCCGGGATTGGTCGGCGCCGATCTTGCGAACATCGTCAACGAGGCAGCTATCCTGGCGGTGCGCGGCGGGCACGAAGCCATCACGGTGCAGGACTTCCAGGAAGCAGTCGAGAAGGCGCTCACCGGCGGTGTTCAGCAGAAGAGCCGCGTAATGAAAGAGACCGAGCGCCGTACGATCGCCTATCATGAAGCCGGTCATGCCGTGGTCATGCACGGAACTCCGCACTCGGACCCGGTTTACAAGATCACGATCATCCCGCGCGGCCAGATGGGCGGCTTCACCATGTCGCTGCCGGAGCAGGACAGCCTGCTCATGTCCCGCAACCAGATCCTGGCGCGCATCACCGGTCTCATGGGCGGGCGGGTCGCGGAAGAGATGTTTTGCGACGATATTACCAGCGGCGCCGGCCACGATTTGAAGGTTGCCACACAGTTGGCGGAGGAAATGGTCATGCGCCTGGGGATGAGCGAGACCGGCTTACGTGTGTTCAACCAGCCGGAAGGCTTCGAAGGGATGGCTGCCCCGCGCACCGGGCAAAAGACATTCGAAGCGCTGGACCAGGCGATCAAACAGATCCTGGATGAGTGTTACGCAGAAGCCAGGCGGATCGTCCTGGAAAAACGGGACGCCATGGAGCGCGTGACCCAGTCCCTGCTTCAGCAGGAGACCCTGAGTCGCGAGGAATTCCTGGCTTTGATGGCATAATCACTGGATATATAGGAACATCCGGGCAGGCTGCCCGGATGTTTTCGTTTTCCTTGATTACGAAGCCAGTTGATCAATCACCGACCGGACCACCTGGGCGCTGGCGCGCAGGGCAGCTGTCTCTGATTCGTTCATGTTGGGGAAAAACGTCTTGATGATTCCCTCGCCGCCGATCAGGTTGGGCAAGGAGACCGTCACATTGTCTACGTCGGCGACCTGCTTTGTTGGTGTACACACGGTGAGAATCGAACGCTCATCCTGCAGGATTACTTCAACAATGCGCGCGATGGCGCTTCCAACTCCATAGTACGTGGCGCCCTTGCCCTCGATGATGTGATATGCGGCCCGCCGGACCTTTTCGTCAATGGCGGCATAATCATCCGGGCAGATCGAGACTTCCCCTTCGGTACAGAATTCCTCCAGTGGGATACCCCCGACGGTTACCAGAGACCAGGGGATGACCTCGGAGTCGCCATGTTCGCCCAGAACGTAGGCATGAATGTGCTGCGAATCGACATTCAAATGACGCCCGATCAACGCACGCAAGCGGGCGGTATCCAGTGTCGTACCCGAGCCAATCACGCGAGTGGAATCGACTCCAAAGTCCGCGGCGTAATGCGCTGCCAGATGTGTCATAACATCCACCGGGTTGGTGGCAATCAGCAGGATCGCATCCGGAGCATTCTGCAAGATATTCGGAATGACCTGTTTGAAGACCTGTGCATTCCGCTCGAGCAGCTGGAGCCGCGTCTCACCCGGCTTCTGCCCGACCCCCGCCGAGACGATTACCACTTTGCAGCCTGTCAGATCGGAATAGTCTCCGGCTATCACTTCGAGCGGATGGGCGAACGGCACGGCATGTAGAATATCATCTGCTTCGGAATCGGCCCGTGCTCGATTCTGATCGACCAGCACCAGCCTCCGCCCTACCCCACGCATCACCAGCGCGTACGCCGCCGTCGCGCCGACAAAGCCGCTGCCTACAATCCCAGTCTTCAACTCGCCTCCATACTATCTCGAAAGAACATTGAATTACTCCAACCACTCCAAACCATATTTCCGGGAAATCTGTTGGTGAACTTCGTTATTGAACGAGCCATCTTGCAGAGCAGATTCAACGTCGTTGAAGTAATTCTCCAGGCCGCCCGGGATAGCATACACCAGAATTCTCAACGGCGTTTGCAGCGGGTTCCGGAACGCATGCGGGATTTTCTTTGGCAGGTGCACGATGCCCCCCGCGGGCGCCTGCAAAGTTTCATGATCCAGCCGGATCTCGATCTGTCCGTCCAGAACATAAATCACCTCATCCTCATAATGATGGATGTGTAAAGGCGTGCCACGCTCCGGTCCCAGGACGGTTTCGCACAGATAATAAGCTCCCCCAGTTTCAGCGCTCGTCAGTTTGTGAGTCAGCCCTAGAAATTTCAGGGTGGTTCCTCCACCGGGAGGAATCGCAATCGGTCGCTGCAGCACACTGCTCATAAAAGCTCCTTGTCACACCGCCAGTACGAAGAACTCATATCAACTCACATTTTACTCTGAACGGCAGGCTGAGCCGTACATTGCGCTATTCTCTAACGCCGTTAAAACAAAAGCTGAAGCCTTTCGGACCTCGGATCTATTGGCATCGATCAGTCTTGCAAATATACTGAATCTACAATCCCCACAATCACCGAGATTACGGCAGCATCTGGGTTATTCAGGGCCTGGCGCGCGCCATTGCCTTCGCGATTGACCAGCACCGTATCGCCAATTCCTGCCTGGGTATTATCCAGGGCGATGAAATCCTCGTTCGGCTCTGGCTGATCCCCATCAAGCACCAATGGCTGGACGACCAGCAAGCGCCGGTTCTTATAATCCTGATGGCTGATCGTCGTGACGATCGTTCCGACAACTTTTCCGAGAACCATTCGTAAGCCTTTGTGTTCCTTAGTGTCCATTGTGGCAGGAATCGATTATGTAAATTGATTATTTCCCTGCCGCAGACAGAAATCGAACGTCCCATCGGGCTTGACCTCTAATTCATCCACGATGCCAACCAGCGCCAGGTCGATGGGCACAAATTTTTCGACGGGCATAGCAAGAGCCGCCTCGCGCGAACGCACCATCACACACAGATCGCCGGGGCCCGCCTGCACCACGTCCGCGGCGACCTGCAGACCGCCGACCGGCTCCAGCCGCTTGTTCAACGGCTGGACCACCAGAAGCTTCAGCCCTTCCGTGCCTGGATATTTGATCGTGCAGATGGCTGTACCTCGAACCCGACCGAATAGCATCTCTGTTCCTTATATAGAGTTGGGGCGCGCCTTTGTCATTTCAATCCAACGCTCTTAACCACCCGATGGATGATGTTATCGAGCAATTTAGCATCCACCTGATTGCCGAGGCGCGCGATCACCGCGGAACGGATGCGCTCCTGTATCTGGTTCTCGCTCGCCGACTGGATGTGCGCAGGAGCAAGAGAAGTCGCTGGCTGAGATTCAACTGCCGAGGGCGCAGGACTGATCGTCGGTTTCGGTTGTCGTGCTTGCGCCTCTGAGAGATACGGTCGCACCGGCGCAGACGGCGGATTGTCAGCCTCGCCCGAGATCAGCTGCAATCCAAGACTTTGCGCCTTTTCGTACGCCAGCTCGGTTAGAAAGACATTCTCTGTGATCCGTAACGATTTCGTGCCGCGCTGGACCAGCTCCTCAATATCTCGTTCGGTATAAAACTCTCTGGGCATTGCGGCTCAATTAATCGGATTTCGATTTCTTGGAGGACGTATTCCCATCGGATCGCCCGCCAAAACTGCCTTTGCTGGATTGCGGCAAGATCATCTCGACATCGGTATGAGGGCGCGGGATGACATGAACAGAAGCAAGCTCACCCACGCGCCTGGCAGCCGCGGCGCCGGCGTCGGTGGCAGCTTTTACCGCGCCCACATCGCCGCGCACCATCACCGTCACAAAGCCGCCGCCAACATATTCCGAGCCGATCAGTTCAACGTTCGCGGCTTTGACCATCGCATCGGCGGCTTCAATCGCACCGATCAGACCACGTGTCTCCACCATTCCGAGAGCTATCATTGCAGGATCTACAGCCATGTCTCATTCCTTTCTATACCGACCGATAACTACTTTCTAAAGACAACCTTGCCATCCACTTCGAGCGAATCGATTACGGACATGATGACCGCGTCCACCGGCGTGTCCTTGGTAATATTCGTCTGCCGGGCAGACGAGCCCGCAGCCGTCAGCACCAGGTCACCGATGCCGGCATCGACAGTATCTACCGCTACATAAGGTTTCCCCGACGGCTCCCCCGTCTCATCCGTCTGGCGCAGGATCAATAGTTTCCGCCCCTCGAGCTTCTCATCTTTGATTGTCGATACAGTCGTGCCGATCACTTTTGCTATCAACATCTTGTACTCCTGAGTGTCAACCTTGCGAAGGTTGTGGATAAGATATCCCACAGCGGGAAAAACAAAACCCTCGCAGGTTTGCTCGTCAATAACTCTTCGCGGGAGATGCTCCGTTTCCAGCCGCAGCGGGTTGACTGCTCGGACCCTGGATGATCTTCACACCGGCGCTGGCGCCAATACGCGTAGCTCCGGCTTTGATCATGTTCTCGGCATCCTCGTACGTGCGGACTCCGCCCGAAGCTTTGACTCCCATCTGCGGTCCGACCGTCCTACGCATCAGAGCGACATCGGCAATCGTGGCGCCGCCGCCTGCGAAGCCAGTGGAAGTCTTAACATAATCCGCCTCGGCTTCCTTTGCGATCAAACAGGCAATCGTTTTTTCTTCGTCGTTCAAAAGAATAGTCTCAATAATGACTTTTACGATGATGCCATGGGCATGCGCCGTGTTCACCACCCCGCGGATATCCCTGGCGACCAGCTCGAGATCACGCGCTTTCAACGCGCCGATGTTAATGACCATATCGATCTCGGTGGCCCCCTGACGGATGGCGTTTTCCGTTTCAAACGCCTTGACCTCCGGCGCGGTCGCGCCCAGCGGGAAGCCGATCACCGTGCAGACCTTCACCGGCGAGCCTTTAAGCAGCTCGGCGCATAACGGGACCCATGCCGGGTTGACGCAGACAGACGCAAAGCCATACTTACGCGCTTCAAAACAAAGCTGGGCAATCTCCTGCTGGGTCGCATCCGGTTTGAGCAGGGTGTGATCGATCATTTTCGCAATGTCGAGGTTTTGCGGAATGACTCCTAGCGTGGACGACAAGCGCTCCGCGCCGGCGTTGATCACATTGCCCATCTTGTCGTAACACACCCGGACACACAACTGGTCTGTGCAATCAAACTTGCAGTGATAGGCATCGGGGTGCGCGCCGCGTTGCTCCTCCTCCGCCATCGCGACGAGGACTTCACGTGTGATGATCTCTACGAGCTGCTCGACAAGCTTAGGGTCTGGTTTCATTTCCAATTTCCGTCATTGCAAGGGCAACGTTTGCCTGCCCGAAGCAATCTCACACCGCGACAGGAGATTGCTTCGCTGCCGCTGGCAATGACATTTCATTTCAAATACATCTTTTCCACCGATTTTATCTTATCTACCCGTGGGGTGTGACGCCCGCCGGCGAATTCGGTGGTCAGCCAGGTCTTGAGGATCTGTTTGGCGAGACTGACGCCGATCAGTCCGGCACCGAGGGTCAGCACGTTCGTATCGTTGTGCTCGCGGCTATTGAAGGCGGAGGAGTAATCGTATGCCATCCCTGCCCGGACGCCCGGGACCTTGTTGGCGACGATACAACTCCCAATACCGGCGCCGTCGATCATAATTCCCCGCCAGGCTTTTCCTGTTCCTACCTCCTGCGCGACGGCATGGGCAAAATCTGGATAATCGACAGCCTCCTTGCTATTCGTGCCCAGGTCGTTGATCTCAAAACCCAGTGCGGTCAGTTCCGGCTTGAGCGCCTCTTTGAGCTCATACCCGCCATGATCCGCGCCGATCGCAACCACTTTGTATCCTGAGCTCTCTATCTTTGCGGGCGCAGGAGGGTGTGAAGGAACCGGCTCAGGTTCAGATGAACCGAAAACTTTCCGTAATACCCGCTGAACAATTTCATGGAGCTCTGCGTCGCTGATCGGTGTGGACATATCTGTGTAGTTGATTATCTTCGTGAGGGAGAATTGCGTCAAGTGGCAGGCTAGATCTGTGCTAGCACACAGGAGATGTTATCGCGTTCGCCTCGACGCAGGGCAGCATCAATCATACTTTCCGCTTTCGTTTTCAGGCATGCGTCGGAACGGAGGATTTGTCCCAGCTCGGCGAGGATCGCTGGCTCAGGCTCATAATCCGATCCGACCAGTCCATCCGTGCATAAGAAAAGGATATCACCCGGGTCCAGCGTTTCGATACCTGTTTCCAACCCGCTGGCAACGCCAACATAGCGCGCTTCTTCTGTTAGAAAGCGCATCAGGATCGTTTTAGTACTTGCATTCTCAGACAGCTTGGAGAGGTACCCAAGCCAGAAAGGGTTGAGCGAGTTGAGCTGAATGAGCTCCCGATTTCTTAGAAGGAATAGATACGAATCCCCGAAGCTGGACCAGTACAGGTATCTTCCCGAGGGGACCTCTTTGACATGACAAACGATCAGGGTGGTTTCCGGCGTGGAGGCGCCTGGCGCCGAGGTCGCCTGCTGGAACAGGTCTGCGTTAATTTGTTCATATAAAGCAAACAGCCGAGCCCGGGTCTCGCTGTCTTTGGAGGGACGGCTATCCGAGCGAAGCAAATCCACAGCTTTCGAAACGGCTAGCTCACTCGCCTCTCTGCCCCAGTGCCCATCCGCAATTGCCAGGACCATCTCTGCCTCCAACACCGCTACACCGAGGGCGTCTTCGTTCGGCTTGGCAGTAACTCCGGAGCTTGTTCCAAGCGTAACATTTGAATCTTGCCATGTAGCGGAGAAAATGTCTCCGGGTGCCTCATGATCTCTGCCAAAAACAATGAGCGTGGTCGGCTGACTCATAGAATGCAAATTCAAAGCTCCTTATATATAGAGCTTCTCCCCCCGTTCCAGCATCTCCACAAACTTTTCAATACGCCTGGCACGCGTTTCCGCTTTCTTCGCGGTCTCGATCCGGAACAGAATGGCATACCGGTTCGCCCCGCTTAGCGTCTCATAGAAAGCCCTGGCTTTTTTATTTTTGTTCAGGGCGGATTGAAAATCCTGCGGAACAGTCATATTCTTCTGCGAGGCATAGGCAGCCTGCCAGCGGCCATCCTGCTTGGCAGCCTCAACCTCTCTAAGCCCCGCGGGTCGCATTTCTCCACGGGCAATCAAGCGTTCTGCCCGCTCTGTGTTGATCTTTGACCAGATGCTCTTCGCGCGGCGCGGCGTGAACTTCTGAAGCCAGTATTTGGCGTCGAAGCCTTTCATCTGGCCATCGATCCAGCCATAGCAGAGCGCCACCTCCACGGCGTCTTCATAGGTGAGAGACGGAATGCCCGAGTTCTTTTTTGCAAACTTCAGCCAGATGCCGGCAGCCCGGTCATGCTCTTCGTCAAGCCATTTTGCCCATGCCTGCTTATCTGTGAAGGGCAATACCGGGTAATCGACGGCTTTCATAGGTGGTTTGGGTGACATGTTTCATGGATTATACAGGGATTACGGGATAAAATAGAACAACCCTGAAAAATACAGATTAGTAGAAAGGACAACTGATGACGACCCACCCGTCCCCTTCCCTTGACGAGCAGCGCCTGGAATTTTCACGGAGCCGCTTCCTTGCTATGCCGATTGCAGGCACCATCGCATGGACCATCATCGGCATCGCCGGAGCATTCGTTCCAACCGGGCTTGCCTCCTGGATCCTGTTTATCTGCACGGGAATGATATTCGGGCTCGGGCTGATCATTGCACGTTTCCTGGGAGAAGACCTGATCGGCAGGACCCGAGGCAACAATGAGTTCGACCGCCTGTTCTTTCAGTCGGTGCTCATGGCCTGGCTCGTGTTTGCCATTGCCATTCCATTTTTCATGATCGAGCCGACCTCTCTGCCTTTGAGCGTTGGCATCCTGGCTGGGTTGATGTGGCTTCCCTTCTCATGGATCATAAACCACTGGGTCGGAACTTTTCACGCCTTTGCCCGCACCGCGCTGGTGACCATCGCCTGGTTTCTGTTTCCTGACCAGCGGTTTGTGGTGATCCCCGTAATCATCGTGCTCATCTACTTGATCACGATCTACGTCCTGGCAACCAGGACGCGACCGGCCCCGGCGCTTCATTCGGCCGGCAAGGCTTAATCAAAACAGCTTGAGTAACTGGCTCGTCGTAAAACAATAGATGCAAAGTCGAAGCGCGTGATCTTACAATGATTACAGGATGTTAGGATGCCAGACAACATTACTCCTCCCAGTGCAGACGAATACGCTCCGTTCTACGCAGATTATATTCAGCGAGCCGCACAACGATACGACCTGCTCATGGCGCTATCTCATCAAATCGACGAGCTCCACGCTGCTCTCGATTCGCTCACTGACCCCCAGGCATGCTTTAAGCCCGGACCCCAAGAGTGGTCCATCAAAGAGGTGATGGGACACCTCAACGATGGCGAGCGGGTGTTTTCCTATCGATTGCTGCGCATCTCACGCGGGGATGCAACGCCGCTGCCAGGGTTTGAGCAGGAGGAGTACGTCCGCGCTGCGGAGTTTGATCGCCATCCGCTGCGTGACCTTGTGAGCGAATTCGAGGGCTTGCGGCGGGCGAACATCATCGCCATTCGACATATGAGCGCAGAAGCCGTGGAGCGCCGGGGCACAGCCAGCGGATATACCGTCAGCGCGAGGGCATTGATCCATATACTGGTCGGTCATGTGGATCATCACCAGGCAAGCCTGCGCGAAAAGTACTTGCCGTTTGCGGTCACGCTTTGAGGAGTGAACATGCCAAACATCGAAGCCATCGTCCGGCAGATCAACAAAGACCTGGTACCCCAATTTGAAGAGCAATTACGAGCCTACCTGGCGGACCAGGACAAGGAGTGGCTGATCGAACAGATCGTCCGCCTCACGCTGGATGCCCACAGCCTGGAGGAAATGGATCGCAAGCACATCCGCGAGGAAGAAACGCGCAGGCGACAGGCACGCGCCGAGCGCGTCAAAAAGTTAGACCTGGACGAGAATAAGCTCAAAGAGTTCGTACAGAAATACAAAGAGTACCGCCGCGAGAAACTAATCAAGGAAAATCTGCTTTCCGCAGATGCGCCCGCAAAAGGCGGGGATTTGATCGAAGAAAGTCTCCGCTCAGAGCAGGGCAATGAACTACTGCAGCATGCAAAGGACATGCTATTCGGCTTCCTGTTTGGAGACGAGAGCACAAACACCCGCTTCCAACGGAAGCAACGCGAGCTGCTTACATTGACCGTCCCCCGCATGAAGTCTGAAGCGCTGGATTTCATGAAGGCAACCACCGAGCTCAGCGCCATGGGCACCTGGCAGGATCCGCAAGGCGCGGCGAACGATCTGCGCGCCGACAACGTGGTGCTCGAGATCGAGTACGGAGAGATCGAAGGCGAACGGATTGGCGATGGCGTCGTCACTGCCCTAAAGCTGATCAACAGCCTGGAGATCAACGAGGAAATCCTCTACGGGAGGATGGAAAATATCGAGCAGAGCACGCTGGTGACTTAAGAACAACAAAACGAGTCTCCATCCAGAGAGGCTCTTGTTCACAACATCCAGGATTCATCGATTCTCGTGGGCTTAAATCGAGCAACCTCCTGCATAAACCAGAGCAGCTTGGACCGTTCCTTGCCCGGCGTGCTTCCATCGATGATCAGGAACATCAGAAAAAGCTCCCAATCTCGGATCGTATTCAGCAGATCCATAAACCGCTCTCGGTCATACGAGCCGCTGGCATGGAATTGCTTCCACAGGGCAAAATTCACGTCGTGGAGCTGGATCATATTGAGAAGGTCCTCATCCGCGGTGAATTCGGCAGCAAACTTCCTTGCCAGGGAGGCATGGCTGTTGGGATGTCGAATGGGAACGTCGGGCGTGGCATCCGCCTTGAAGGTATCGTGGACGTGGATGAGAAACTTCAACTTCCAGTACTGCTCCTCGGTGAGCCCGCGCGGAACCAGTTTCTCCAAGTTCTCTTCCAGTTCAGCGATGTGGTACTTCACCTTCCCTTCCGGGTGTCCCGGCCGTGGCTCCCCGTATTCGATATTTCTCTGATAACGCGGATCGGCGATCAATCTTTCGACAATAGCCTTCATTCAATGCCTCTTTTCTAAAACTCGCAGGATTATAATTCCCTCATGAAACCGAACTGGTTCATCGAGCCTTTTGTGGATACGGGGTTGGGCAACTCGGCATACTTGGTTGGATCGCACGATACAAAGAAAGGAATCTTGATCGACCCGCTGCGGGATGTGGACCGGTATCTGCAGGCGGCCTCCGCGCGCGGCATCCAGTTGACGCACGTCCTGGACACCCACCTACACGCGGACTTCGTCTCCGGCAACCGCGAGATCGCACACCAGACCGGTGCGGTGATCGCCGCAAGCGCGGAAGCAAGACTCGGATTTGATCATCAGCCACTGACGGAAGAGAGTGTTATCGACCTCGGCGCGTTCCAGATCCGCGTGATGACCACGCCCGGGCACACCCCTGAACATGTCTCCTTCCTGATCGTAGAGCCAGATGAAAAGACGCCCTCCGCCCTCTTCAGCGGCGGGGCGTTGATCGTGGGCGGCGCGGCGCGTACGGACCTGCTGACGCCCGAGTTGACGCAGCCTCTGGCGCGGCAGCTCTATCACACAATCCATGAAAAGTTGTTAAGGCTGCCCGATAGCCTGGACGTGTTTCCCACACACGGCGCCGGTTCCTATTGCATTGCTCCCGCCTCCCCGGAGCGTACAACGACCATCGGTCAGGAGAGAGCAACCAATCACCTGGCGCTGGCTCGTTCGGAGGAAGAATTCGTCCGGCGCACCTCAGCGGGCTTGCCATCCTACCCGATGTATTACAGGTACATGCGCGGCATAAATCAGCGAGGACCGAAATTACTGGGCGGAATTCCGGTTTTGAAACCGTTATCCCCGGGCGAGGTAAGAGCCTTGATGGACCAGGGCGTAATTGTGCTGGATGTGCGCCACGGCAAGAGATTCACTGCCGGGCATATCCCCGATTCGTATGGTATCCGGGTCGACGCACCTCTCACGACCTGGGCAGGCTGGCTGATCCCTTTTGGGAGCCGGATCGTGCTTGTCGCGGAAGACACGGATGAGATCGTCGCGGCG
>DATHTH010000417.1:0-11666 GCA_035463495.1 Anaerolineales bacterium
ATGCCAGACAGGAAAGGATCAGCCCGACTCCTCATCGCCACGAACAACAAGGGCAAAATCAAGGAGTTGCATGAGCTGCTCAAAGACACGGGGGTCGAGCTCGTCACGCCTGCACAAATCGACCTTGACCTGGACGTGATCGAAAACGGCGTCACCTACGCCGAGAATGCGACCAAGAAAGCAGTCGCTTTTGCGAGAGCGAGCGGCTTGATCTCCCTCGCCGACGACTCCGGACTAGAAGTGGATGCATTGGGTGGCGCTCCGGGCTTGTATTCTGCTCGTTATGGCTCTACTGATGGTGCGAAGCTTTCCGATGCAGTGCGCCGCCTCTTCCTGATCCAAAATCTTCAAGGCAAACCCCGTCCGTGGACAGCGCGCTTCCACGCCACAATCGCGGTGGCGGTCCCCGGTGGAGAGACTCACCTAGCCGAAGGCTACTGTGAGGGCGAGATCATCCCCGAAGAGCGCGGGGCAGGCGGCTTTGGTTACGATCCTATTTTTCTATTGTCAGAGCTGCGGAGAACTATGGCAGAGTTATCTATAGAAGAAAAAAACCGCCTCAGCCATCGGGCACGGGCGGTGATGAATGCGAAACCGACTCTTAAGTTATTGTTTTCAATAACTGGTTAATATAAGGCGAACACTACGGAAGGTCTACATCTTCCCATGGTGTAAACGATCCGCGGCTTCCTCGGTGAGCGGTATATAGACTTGCACGCATGTACCCTTGCCGGTCGCCGAGTCAATATTAAGCAAACCGTTGACCAGCTCCGTGCGCTCACGCAGATTGACCATGCCCAGGCTGCCGCGCTTGTCGTAGGATTTGTTTACGGCAGCGACGTCGAAGCCCAGCCCGTCGTCCTCGATCTCCAGAAGCGCAATCCCCGTTTCGAACGGTCGCAGCCGGACCCAGATGTGAGGGGCATTGGCATGCTTGCGGGCGTTATTGGCTGCCTCTTCGATGATATAGAAGATCACACCCTGCTTGCCCATCTCCATATCGTCAAGGATGGCTTCATCGACGTTGATGATCACGTTCTGGCTGAACGTCTCGCGCATCTTCTCTGCCATGGCATGCAGCGCCGCGCTCAACCCCTGCGACTCGAGGATCAGCGGGCGCAGCGTGAACAGCATATGGCGGATCTCCTTGGTTGTGCGGTGCGCCAGCTCCTCGATCTTCACCAGCTCCTTTGTCGCCTCTTTGACGTCCTTGTTTAGCATACGACGCGCCAGGTTGACGCGCATCGCCATCGCCGCCACAGACTGTGTCGGACCGTCGTGCAGGTCACGCGCCAGCTTCTTGCGCGCCTCCTCCTGCACATCCACCATACGTTCCTTTTCTTCGACCAGATCTTGATACAGGCGGGCGTTTTGGACCGCAATGACCGCTTGCCGGCCAATAATGTCCAGCAAGCCGCAGCGTTCCTTCGTAAAATAGTTCGGATCCGGGTGGGCAAACAGCATCGCGCCGTACACGTTGAATCCGCTTCTCAGGGGAAAGCAATAGGCAGAAGAACAAGAACGCAGCGCAATGATCCGGCCAAGCTCGGGATCGTAACCGACATCCGTGGTCAGGATGGCTTCGCCACCGTCCAGGACTTTCTTCAGGATGCCCTCATTTCCGTTCAGATTCACGCGCAGGTCCGCATTGGTGAATCGCCGCGCCGAGCCGATCTGCAATTCACTGCCCTTGAATAGGAGCACACTGCTGACCAGACGCTCATCGGAGGCCGGCTCGTCGGGGTCGGGATTGGGATTTAGAGCCGTATAGGCGAGATCAAGAGCGGAATCGAGCACGCGCCGGTAACTGAGGGTAGCAGTCATCGTGGACGTCAGCTCGTAGATGGCACGCAGGCGCTCGCTCTCCATGCGACGGCGGCGTTCTTCCACATCCAGACGCGTCTGGCGCGAGACACGCAGGCGGCTCATGACGAAACGTCCGGCAACGCCGCAGATGAAGCCAAGCAGCAGCGTCATACCAACCCGGATGATGGCAGAAAGTGCTGTATCCGCTGAGAACAGGTTCGGCGAGACCAGGTACTGCAAGCCGGCAAAGACAGCCGAAGCGATCAGGGCGCCCAGGATTTCAAAGTAGACCGCGCCGGTGAGGATCGGCATCAACCCCACCCACACCGCCGGGCCGGTGAGGCTTCCCTGCAGCCAGAAAAACACAGCCGCCAGCAGCACATCAATCGCCAGGACGGTTTGACGATGATAATTGTTGGCGCGAATGCTGAAGACTGCCAACAGGCTCATGGTGACATTCCAGGCAAAGATGAGAGCCAGCGGCAGGACCGACATGGTCTGTACCTGGCCACGCGCCACCAGCGCGATGATCAACCCTACGAGCACGATCCAGCGCAGCGAAGCGGCCAGCCAGTCAGCCACATACGGAGTTTCAAATCGACGCATGCGATAATGATAATCGAAAATACGCAAGAAAATCCCACCTCTTACTTACAGAACACTTAAGACTCAGACCCCGTATCCCATCTGCCGGAGATACGGGCCTAGTTTCTCTGCCAGAATCTGCCGCTCGGCAGGATCAAAGGCTTCACGGAACCTACCGATCTTGCCCTTATAGAAGTGTAGCCCCTGCTGTCCTTCTGCTGTCCCGGGTCGGTAAGCATTGACCACAGCTTTTACTTCCAGCCGACTCTCATCCAGTCTGAGGAATTCCACTAGACGCCGCATCTCACGCTCGTATTCGGTGAGCAAATCTTCGTAGCGGAGTGCCAGAACGTCCTTTTCCTGCACCCACTTTTCCCAGATGCGAACATACTCCAGGGTGAAATCCAGGCTCTTCTGAAAATCGGTCAGATGGGAAAATGCATTGGGCCGCCCTTTGAGAAGCGCACGCTGACCGTAGTCATAAGCAGACAACATAGCGTCGCGCGGATCGCGATAAATGTAAGTGATACGAAGCAAGCCCAACCGCTGCAGCAGGCGGGAAGCGGTCGTGGGACCTGCATGAGCTTTGATCACAAAGGTATTTCCCATCAGCGCGGGCACGCTGACCATCGCTAACCGGCGCGCCGAAAGCACCCCGATATTGCAGTTGACTTCCGTCAGGATACTCTGTAAATGATAGCGCTCACGGATCGCGCGCGCGTCGGTGGCGCCTGCCGTCTTCATCAAATCGTGGACGATGTTGTAATGCCAGCCCGAGCCGGCGCGTGGCATCCCGACGGCAAGTACGATCATGATGGCTCCAGTTGCGCGGTGTCTGTTGTCACGAGTCCATGGTGAGCTTCATGGGTCGGTGATGTTTCCAAAAGCGAGGCAGTCATGCCCGCCAGAATGCCGAAATTGATCCAGATGTTCGGTGTAGCAAAGGAATCCTGTGTGATGTTATACAACGCGACAGCAAACCATGTGAAGACTCCCGCGACGCCAACATATCGCCCGATCACGGCGCTGGATTGCAGCGCACGCAGAGCATCGCCAAGCAGGGAAAACAGGAAAGCGAGAAAAACGAAGAAGCCGACCAGGCCTGTCTCCGCCAGCAGCCGTACATACATATTTTTTGGATTCGGATACAAACGATTCTCGGGGCTCAGCTGGCGGGCGATCTCGGGCACGGTGGTAAACGCCCATTCCGGAAGATGGTCGTAAATGTAGAGTCCGCTAGCTCCCAGTCCCACCCCCAGCAGCGGACTCTCACGATAGGCGCCCAGCGCACCAACATTATACGCCGCACGCGCACCAGCCGAGTTTTCGATCACAAAGTCTTCCAGGCTGTCCGCTCGTGTGCTGAAGAGGCGCGTGATGTAGCCTCGTTGACCGAGGAATAAGCCTGCGCCAGCCAGCGAACCTATCACTAGCGCAGTAACTGCCACGCGTAACAGCCAGTTGCCGCCGCGCCGGAAACCAGAGGCAAACCAGTCCCGGAATGTCCGCATTTCTGAGCGCCCCACGAACAGGACGGTCAAGAGCGAGGCGCCGACAGTCGTCAGCAGCCCACCGCGTGAAAACGTGGCGAGCAGCAGCAGGCCGGCAAAGCCCAGCAGTACCGGCTCGTGCCACTTGAAACGCGTCACGCGCACCCGAGTCAGAAGGGCAGCGAACAGCCAGGGCAGATACACGGTTGCGATCTGCCCGGCAAGCCAGGCGGGCTCATACGCCATCCCGGATATGCGGTTGGTCCGTACCAGTTCGCGCATCGAGAAGGCTCGCTGCCAGTGAGTGACTGTGACCTTCTCAAGCACGGGCGTATAGAACGCCAGCGCCTGCACGCCGCTCCACAGGACATCCACGACAAAACCCGCCAGCAGCCAGCGCACGGAGAATCGCAGATCCTCCTCTGAGCGATTCATCCAGACGGCTGCGAGGAAGAAGGACAACCCGATGACCAGCGTTACCCAGGCACGCAGGACCCGCCCGATGTATTCATGCCCGCGCAGTGGGAGCGGGTCGAGCAATAGCCCGAATCCGGTCGCCGCGAGAGCGAGGAGGACGAACCCGAGCAGCGGGGTCAGCGTCCCGACGCGAGGAAATGTAGTCTTGCCACGTGACCACAATAAGAGGAGCAGCGGAAGCAAGAGCGCAACCGGATACAGTGCCAGCGGACGGACATATGTGCTTTCTCCGAGGAAGGGAAAGTACCGGAAGCTCGTCACGGGCAGCGTGAATAGTGCCGCACCCCACAGGAAGCGCGTGATTGTCGTTGACGAGAACACCGGGTGCATAGAAATTCTCATTTGAATCTGGAAAAGAATAAGACAAAAAATGAACCGAGCGCCAGAAACATCAAAGCGCCGATAAACAAATATGTACTGAGAGGGATGCTCCGATCCCTGGGGGATTGAGCGTTCTGCGTCTGTGTAGCTTCGATGAAAGCATTCGGACCGTTTTCCGTGCCCATCTCAGCGCGGACCTGCTCCACGAAGGTCTGGGACCAGGAGGCGGCGATCGCCGCGGCGCGCTCCGGGTCTTCGTCATCCGCGTAGAAGTGCCAGCCGCCTTCCGCGGGCTGCCCCAGGGATAGCTTTCCTTCCCGCAGTTCCTGCACGCTGGTCATCCCATTGGCATCCGCCACAGGCTGCAAGACGGCGTCTGACATGGCAATCTCCTCGAGCTTGCGGGTCTCGCGCTCGAGGTAATAGAACTGCTGGCGATCTGTCTCCTCGGGCCAGGCTTGCTCCAGGTTGAAATCGACCAGGACGGTTGCATGCGCGCGGTATGGAGGCGGAGCCAGATAATAAGCAGCCGCCCCGAGTAAGGCGCCGATCAAAGCCCCGACCGACCAGAAGCGCCATGCCTTCAGCAGCCGGATGAGATCGTCCATAGAGGGAGGGGAAAATAACCAGTGCATTCGTATGTTTCCAGGGAAGTCAACGACTCGAGTCGCTGGATTTCCAGATTTACGGGGTCCCGGATCCCACTTTCAGCATTTTGCGCCTGCGCCAGTTCCACAGGGGCGCGATCAATTTGCGGATATAGTATTTCGCCACAATAGCCGAGAAAAAGGAACCGCCATCGCGATAATGGACCCGGATCATCTCGGGCCAGCAGCGGTCGTCGGCAGCAATGGTCTTGCCCGACATATGCAGCCTGAAATTTGCCCAGGTCTGCGGAACATATTTGATCTTCGTGCGCTTCGCAATGCGCGTCCAGAGATCGTAATCCATGGCGAAATAGAAAGATGGATCGAGTGGTCCCACCTCTCTCCACAGGTCTGCCCGGAAGAACATGGTCTGCTGAGGTATATGTACATATCCCCGGCGCAGCAGGCGGTAATCCGTCTGGGCGGCGTTGAATTTGCCGATGACAGCACCGGCCTCATTGATGAAATTGCAGTCGCCGTAGACCATTCCAATCTCCGGATGTTCCTGCAAATACCTCACCGCCGCGGCAACCGCACCCGGCTCGTAGGTATCATCTGAGTTGATCCAGGCGAGGATTTCCCCGTTCGCCCGGGCAAATCCTCTATTGATGGCATCGGTCTGACCTTTATCTTCTTCACTAACCCACCAGGCAAGCCGGTCTTCATATTTTTTGATGATGTCTACAGTCCCATCCGTGGAGCCGCCATCGACGATCAAGTACTCGATGTGCGAATACTCCTGCGATAGCACAGAACGGATCGTCCCTTCGAGGTAGCGGGATTGATTGTAGGAAGGTGTAACGATCGAGACAAGCATGATTCAGAAGCCGGTTGAGAAATTCGTAGAAGCTATGTGGACTTGCGCGCAGCTATTGTATAACATAGGATCACCAGTCTGCCCCTGAATAGTACAACAGGGAAACTTCCTCGGTAATTTCGCGGATACGCGCGATCTCCTCGGCGGTCAGGCGTTTTTTCCAGTTCCCCACAGTTGCGCGGCTATCCAGCTTAACGTCGTGCGTCTTTTTGCGAGAGAGCTCGCCCGGGTTTTCTGAGCTGCTCGAGTTAAGGATGATTTTTTCCACTCGTGGGGTGAATTCCAGATCAAGGGCAGAATAGAGGGCACGGTAGCCGGGAATTGGATCGAGGGACAGATCCTCATGGCGAACGATGCGGAAATCGGGATCGCCCTCACCATCCACAGGGGTAACATCGTGCCGCCTTGACGAATGCAGAGTATGATAAACAATCTTCCAGAGCAGCGCAGCCTGGCTGACAATGTCATCCGATGGGATCGAGAGCATCTCCCCCCGGTAGGGCTCCAGGTGATCGCGCATCAGCAGCGGCTGATTCAGCAGATTTTGAAAATCGAATGACCAGTTGAGGCGCTTCAGGCTGCTGACAACCGCAGCCGGGTGTCGGACTGTGGTGATCACTTTACAGTGCAATCGTTTGGCAAACCATCCTGAGGAGAAAACGGCGAACGGATCCTTGAACAGCACCCGATGGCCTCGCATCAGCCCATAGTAAAAGACAAGGAAGTCACGGCCCATCCGCAGGAAATCTTTGCGCGAGCGCAGAGAACGGATCTCGTCCAGGAGATGATAATCAAATTCCAGCAGCTCCTGGAATGCCGGCAGGTACTCGTTCTCATTCTCTTCGCAAATGAACTGGTACCAGTACTGAATCTGAGGGCGAAACACGCCAGGACGGTGCAGGACATTCAGCGGCTCACTGATATATGCGGTGCACGCATCCGCCGCCAGCATTTTCCCCACCCAGGTGGTGCCGCTGCGATGCATGCCCGTGACGAGTATGGGTGTAAGCGCCCTGTCATTCATCGGGTGATTCCTCCATCGGCACCGCGAGGATCGAATCTACCCCGTACAGTATGGAAGCACATCGATTCAACCGAAACCCGGTTCGATCACCCAGATCCTGGGATACTTCGTCCGATAAAAACGGCACGACCAGATCCCGCACCCCGGCTTCCTTCAGCCGGTGGATCTCCGCCTCCCGCGCGTCCCAGGCTGCGGCGCGTTGCTGGTAGGCCGGTATTTCCATTGAAAGCCGCTGGATAGTCCGCAAAGGATAGAGCATAAGGATCATCAAAATCAACGCTGCAAACCCTCGTGCAGAAACAGATTGCAGGAACTGAATCTTTACCTGCGCGACGAGCGCACCTAGAAGCGCGCCTTCCGCCATCAAGGCAGCAGTCATTACAACTCGGCCGATAAACCGTGCCCGCGGGGCAGGGTACGACTGTCCATAGGCGCTCGGCGCAAAGCTCGCCGCAATCAGGAGGTAGGCAAGCAAGAGGACAGCGATCAGGAGAATTCCAAGCCGACTACGCGCCTGCGCAGAAAGAGCTGCGGACGGATGCACATATTGTACATAAAAAACCAATACCGTCACTGCAACGGATAACAGAGTGGGAAGCGGGAGCGTCCGAAGGGTATCGAGGATGAAAAAAGATGGATAGGACACGATGCGCGAGAGCAGCTCCGGAAGAGGCGGAGGCGGGGTCTGCATTCGAAGCGAATTCGCAGGAGCAAAAGCCATCACCAGCAATGCCATGAAGGCTCCTGCTATCGACCAGAGAAGAAGTACAAGGATCGATCGCCGGTAATGCACCGGGCCCCATAGCCAGACGGAAGCAATCGTCAGGGCCAGCACTGTAATCATAAGTGCGGTCGGCGGCTCGGACAGACCGCCGATCAGGAGCGGAAGAAAAAAACAGGCAGCCTGTACCCGGGGAGCAGGTGGCTGTTGCCCGGCATTTCGAATTTGGCGCAAAAGGAATGTGCCGAAAAACGGAATAACTACCAGAGGAGCAAAATGGGAGGTCATGCCGGCGCGCCAGTAAAGCGTCTCATACAGGTTGGGGGCCTGCGACACGGAGAAGTAAACTAAAGATAAGGATAGGAACAAGATAAACAGGCGGCTCCAGCCCAGGCTCATCCATTCGACAATTGCCTTGAAGAACAGATAGAGGCCCAGGACAAATAATACAAGCATTAACGCTGGCAGGATCGCCACGTTGTACCATCCGAAAAGATTATCCACGAGACCAATGAACAGGATGTTGGTATACCGGCTCGAAGCTTCGAAATACCGCCGGATCATTGCCTCGAACAAATTCTCTTGCAAGAAGAATGCCGAGAGGCAATAATCATCGCTCCCATAACGGGAGAACAGACCGAGATAAGCATACAGCCCAAGTGCAAGCAGCGAGGTAAATATTCCCAGGAAAAGGGGCGGCTTCAAGAACTTCTCCTGATAGGAATGCCGTTTTGAATTATGAAGATAATCTACCATGCTTTGTTGTAGGCTCAATTCTTAATTGCGACTGCCACCAGGATCATCCCCCATGAAGAGCGGCGTTTGAGCTCACGAATTAACTGGCGCTCAGCCTGTTTACTTGAAAACATGGAAAGGAACGGACTGAGCTGATACATCGACCCCGAGTATTCAAGGCGCAAGCCTGATTCCACCAGCAACTGTTCAAGGCTGGAAGGATGGAAGCGGCTGATGTGCTGCTCTCCAGCCATTTTCGGCGCCATATTCAAACGGTCCACGAGCCACTCCATGACCGGCCAGAAACTGCGATAGTTCGGGGTGGTGATCAACAACCGCCCGCCGGGACGCAGCACGCGCAGCGCCTCGCAAACAGAAATCTCAGGCGCTGCGAGATGCTCAAGAACCTCGGACATCAACACGCAATCGAAACTACCACTGATAAATGGAAGCGATTCGCCAACAGCCTGCGCACAGGCATACCCGGCCGGCGCTTCCGCACCAGACAAAGCTCCTTCCAGGCGTGAGCGCACAAAGGTCAGTGCCTGCATGGAAAGATCGAGCGCGACAGGGTAACTCCCGGGCACAGACGCCTGTAACAACAGGTTGCCCGCGCCGCAGCCGATCTCTAGCAGGCGCGACCCCTCAATCAGGTGCGGGCTGATCAACAGGTCGATCATCGTCAGCTTGCCGCGATGCCAGAAGCGCTGCATGGCATGCCCGGAGTTCAAGGCGCGATATTGATAATCCCCCGCGACGGAGTGATAATCGAAGGACAAGCTATGCTCTCCTAGTTGTATTTGCCCTGCAGATCATTCCAGCGGACCGTAAAGAGATTCGTGAACATCCTAACGGAATCAAGGATCAATCGGACGCGGCTGCGCTGGCGGTGCTCCAGCATACGTACGGCGACCGGTCGGACCTTCAGCTTCAGCTTGCGCGCGATGAACAGCATCTCCACGTCGAAGCCAAATCCGTCTATAGTGACACGTCGGAAAATTTCCCTGGCTGCACCCGCTCGAAAGCTTTTGAAGCCGCACTGGGTGTCGGGAAGACCCGTAAACAGCACAGCCTGCACCATCCAGGAAAAGACCTGACCGGCGATGTAACGCAGGACCGGCACACCCCTGACCTGTGACCCGGGCAAGACCCGCGAGCCAACGGCAAGATCACAGCCGTCCTGCAATGCCTTCAAGAAATCATCAATTGCTTCAAGTTCATACGGAAGGTCGGCATCCACAAAGATGATGTACCGCCCCTGGCTCTCCATCACACCTCGCCGGATGGAAAATCCCTTCCCCCTGTTCTGATCGTTCACCAGCAAGTGGGCCCGTACACCTGCCTTTTGCTGCCATGCTCGGACAGCTTCGGGCGTCGAGTCTTGACTCCCATCATCGACCACAATGATCTCATAGCGCTCAGGGCGTGAGGCGAGATACGCGTGCAGGCAGTCCAGCGTGCTGCTGATCAACGTCTCTTCGTTGTATGCCGGGATGATGATAGAAAGATCGGGCGAGGTCATGATCCGTTCGAGTCCTGCTGCAATGGATTTGTCAGATCGAAGATTAGATACCCGTCGCTCTCTTGAGAGAGAGGATAGGTGCTAAATAAGCGCTCTTTGAGTTGCTGTTGCTTCTCGAGCTCAGCAAAGTCGGTGACCAGAAAATAACTCATCTTCGAGGAATACCTCTCGAAGAGATCATCGAAGGAAAACACACCGCCGCGGATATTCGCATACGCCGTATCGCCCAGATACGGCCAGGTGGCAAATCGCCGCCAGCCCCAGTATTCCAGGCGCGAGCCGTAATCCTGGGTTAATGCAACGACCCGCGCCTCCTCGTCGAACTGCGCGCCGATCTCCATCCACAGTTCAGCCTCGGGGCGGTAATCCACCGCCTTCATCTGGTTGCGGACGTCCCAGAGGACAGAGAATAGCCCGTACATCAGGATCCCGTACACGGCAAGGCGCGTCCAACGCTGGAGGCTGGCTTCCGTCAAACGCGCAGAGAACCAATCTCCGAGCGGCGCGAGCGACAGTCCCACAATGGGAATGAACGGCAAGTGGTAGTAATCATGGGTCGCAATGTGATAATTAAAGAAGAGGCCATAGATCAGATAAGCGACCCAGATGCCAGACAGGAAGCGGCGCAGACGAATGTCCTTCGCCAGAAAGAGCCCCAGCAATCCAAGCATGATGAACACCCCACCTGCCGCCATGCTGGCTTTGACTTGCCATTGAAGATAATTGAGCGGGCTGAACAAGAGAGCCGGGATGAAGCGCCCGCTGAATTGCGAAGCAAGATCCCCGCGAATAAAGATTCCGTAGAGCAGGTAGAGGGAAGCAGGCAGTGCGCCCAGCACCGCCATGACCCAGACCTGAGGATTTCTGAACAGCTCGCGCAGATGTAAACGTGAGAGCGCCAGTCCCAGCGCCCCGCCGATCACAAAAAAAACTGCCGAAAATTTGATGAAGATAGCCAATCCACCCAGGAGTCCGGCAAGAATAACATTGGTCCACGAGGGTAGCCTCGTCCACCGTGAGAACGCCCACCAGAATGCCAGGACCAGCATCACCATCAAGGGATCCGGCTGAAAGCTGCGGCTGCCAATGATTGCGTAAGGAAAGAGAAGATAATAGGCTGTGGAAACAAGTGCACCTTCGAATGAGGCAAATTCCCGCGCAAGCAAAAAAAGAAATACTCCGCCAATCAACCAGAACAGGGACGAATAAATCCGCGCGATCCATAGCTGTTCCCCCGTGATCCGATACGTGAAAGCGACCAGGCGCTCGAAAACGACAGGCTCTACGTCGGCTTTGAGCTTGGCGAAGCGGATGGCCGTCTCTCGTTCCCACCGTGAAATTCCTTCAGGATAGGTCTGGTAATACAATCCCCGTGACTTGATCGCAGATAACAGCTGGCGCGTCGGGTGGAAGTCCAGCGGGAGGTCGGTGAGGTCGTACAATCGTATCGCCAGAGCAGCCCCAAAGATCAAAACAAGCGCGAGAGCACGCGCCAGGCGGGACGAAAATAGAGATGGCTGG
>DATHTH010000418.1:0-31069 GCA_035463495.1 Anaerolineales bacterium
GCAAAACCTGGCGGAGACCGCTCAATCGGTGACAACGTTAATCCCGATCGAAACGCTTCAGGCGTTGCCCTCGGCGATCCCTGTAGAGACTCTACAAGCCTTGCCCACCGCCATCCCGACCTTTGAAGCAATTGCCACCGACTTTGGAAACTTCTTTGATCCACAGGGGACGCCTGCACAGGAATGGAGAGGAATCCCTATTTTTCCGCAGGCGACAGCCGGACAGGAGTTCGCCGAGAATGATACCTACAGCTTCAGAGCGAACGTTACTCCCAAGGAGATCCAGGACTTTTATAACGAGCAGCTGACCGCCCTGGGTTGGAGCCAGCCCTTTACCTTCCCGCTGGAAGCAGAGGGTGGGCTCATGTTCTACGAGAAGGATGGGGAGACTCTGACGATCACAGTAACGTCCGCGGAAGGCTCAGTGGTTGTTCTCCTCTTGTTAGCGTAGAAATAGATCGAAAGATGTTGCCAGATGGGCGCGAGCCGAGTAATTGCCAGGCAAAGACGCGCAGCTCAACAAGTGGAGCCGATGATCTCGGCTCCACTTGTCATTTCCCCAGCCTTCAAGTGCCGGGGCTACCAGTCTCCGCTTCATGGACAATCCGGCCGTCGATCATTGTCATTACCGCCCTCGCCGCCCCGATCTCCTCGGGAGGGACTTTGAATAGATCGTGTGAGAACAGGACCAGATCTGCCAGATAGCCTTCCTTGATCTGTCCCTTCTCATACTCCCTGAACTCGGTGTAGGCTGCATCACGAGTATAGCCCAGGATGCACTCCTCGAGAGTCAGTCGCTGGTCAGGATCGTCCGGCGCCCACTTCTGCCGATTTAACGCCACATAAATGTTAATCATGGGGTCGAACGGCGCCACGGTCCAGTCGCTGCCGAGGGCGAGGTGGGCGCCAGCGTTCTTGAGGCTGCGCCACGGGAAGGAGATCGGCCAGCGCTGCGCACCCGTGCGGCTCGTCCAGACCGGATCCTCCTCCAGGGTGAGGGGCGCATGACTGGTCTGCATGGATGCGATCACTCCCAGCTCCTTAAAGCGCGACATATCCTCTGGCTGGCAGACCTCGATATGCTCCACGCGGTGGCGGCTGTCACGCTCTCCATTGAGGCTCCGGATAGCGTCAAATCCGTCGAGCGCCTGTCGCACTGCGCCATCTCCGCAGCAATGGACGGCAATCTGCAAGCCCACCTGGTCACAAAGGGACGCCATGCGGATGAAATGTTCTGAGGAGAAGATTGGCTTCACGTTGACGTCAGGCTCATCGGCGTAAGGATCGATGTTGAATGCCGTGTGCGACTCCCAGACGCCATCCATAAAGAACTTTGCTGCCCCGCCGCGCACGTAGTCCATCTGCACCTTCACCATCTCTCCGGCTTCGGAGAGCATCTCCTCGGTTGTCTCCGGCTTGACGTGATAAGGCACATACACGCGCAGGTTCATCTCACCCGCATCTTCGAGGGCTGCGTAGGTCATCAATTCTTCCATATCCCCGTTCATGTTGTGTACACTGGTGATTCCGGTCTTGTTGAACTCCGCGATCGCAATCTTCAGCAACTCCCTCTTGCGGTTGGCATCGGGCACGGGAACCAGGTCCATAACCGCGTGCATCGCATCGTCCTCCCGCAGCTCGCCGGTGGCGAGTCCGCTCTCGTCGCGGACGATGATTCCGTTTACTCGTTCGCGCCCATCATGATGGAGAATTCCTGCCATCTCCAGCGCCCGGGTATTTGCCCATCCCGTGTGCCCATCATAGGCGCCGATGTACACGGGCCGCTCGGCGAGGATCTCGTCCAATTCATGACGCGTGGAAACAATACCGTACTTAATCCCTCGCCCGACCACCCAGGGATCGGTTCTGTTCTTGTCCGCAAAATCGGACAGGGTTTTCTTGAGATCTTCTCTGGTTTTTACGCTCTGTAGCTGTGCATTGCCCATCCAGATGGACCCTGAGAGCAGGTGCACATGGGAATCGATTAAGCCAGGGGTCAGGGTACGTCCTTGCCCATCTATGACCCGTGTGGAGTTATCTTTGAATGATTGTGCTCCTTCATTTGTCCCGACGTAGAGGATGCGATTGCCTCTCACAGCAACGGCTTCCGCATGCGGGTTCAGTGGATCGCTGGTGAATATCCTGGCGTTCTCGATGATGAAATGCGCAGTCTCGGACATGCTCTCTCCTTAAAGGGGTTCGCCACGAATATACATACATCTGGTGTGGAGGTCAATGAATTGTAAGCGCCACCCGGCCACATTCAATGGTACATTTAATTACAGGAGCCTGCTAGCAATGATGATACTCTGGAGCCTCTTTGCTTATTTGATTGGATCGATCCCGTTCGCAGTGATCCTGGGGAAACGTTTCGCAAAACAGGACATTCGCACGGTGGGAGATGGAAATCCCGGCGGCACGAACACATGGAAGGCCGCCGGATGGAAGGTCGGATTGGCGGCGATCCTACTCGAAATAT
Source organism: Anaerolineales bacterium (assembly GCA_035463495.1). Taxonomy (GTDB): domain Bacteria; phylum Chloroflexota; class Anaerolineae; order Anaerolineales; family Villigracilaceae; genus Defluviilinea. The sequence continues at coordinate 2,480 of DATHTH010000418.1, forward strand.
TCAAGGGTTATTTTCCCGTTGCCCTGGCGAGTCATTTTGGAATTTCGGGATGGGCGCTCATTCCGGTCTGTCTGGCTCCCATTCTGGGGCATGCCACCATGCCTTTTCTGGGGTTTCGAGGCGGCAAGGCGCTCGGTGTGACTGGTGGCGTGTGGGTGGGGCTTCTGGGTCCCTGGGCATTTTCTATCTACGCGGCGACCGCCCTTCTGCTCGCCGCGCTCCGGGAACATGCCTGGGCGGCGACCCTTGGTGTCTCACTGTTCTTAGCCTGGGCGATTGCTGTAGAAGGCGAATTGTGGATGGTCCTCTTTGGCGTTCTCAACGTTTTTTTGATCGCCTGGACGCATCGCCGCGACCTCTTCTGGCCGCCTCACCCACGGCCGTGGCTTGCACACATCCTACTCCGGAGGACCGAGTAGTCTGAGTCACCCAACAAACTGCCAGTTATAATTTGGCTGCATGAAAACGCAGATCATCACGCTCGAGTCGCACGATGACCTCATCTCTGTCCGGGACCGGATGTCCTGGGCAAAGACGCCGCGTATCTTGCTGGTCTGGCCCAAGTATGAGAAGGTCACGCTGCGCCAGGTAGATCTGAAAGTCTTGCAGCGGCATGCGGTCTCACTGGGTGCGCAGTTGGGATTGGTGACGCGCAGGCGCCGGGTGCGCGTGGATGCAGAGGCGCTGAGAATTCCGGTTTTTGATTCTACGGGACAGGCCCAGCGCGTTGCCTGGCCCAAGCCTCGTCGCCGGCGGTGGCCGCTTCGTCCTCCCCGCAGGGACCTCCTGCGCGAGAAGCGTGAGCAGGCATCTGCTGCACGCGAGGTGGGTCTGTGGCACGTGCATCCCGTGGTCCGCGTAGGAGCGTTCCTGCTCGGGGTGGTCTCGGTTCTCGTTCTGGTTGCCCTGTTCATCCCGCGCGCCGAAGTCCGGCTGCAGCCGAGAGTGCAGACTCAGAGTATTACGCTGCCGGTCGCAGCAAATCCGTCCATCGAGTCGGTCTTCATTACCGGCAGCATCCCGGCGCGCGAGACACGGGTTATCCTCTCAGGCACTGAGACCGTGGCGGTGACAGGGGAAGGGGTGATCCCGCAGTCGAAGGCACGCGGTCTGGTGGTCTTTCGTAATCTGACCCAGCAGGCCGTTTCGATCCCCGCGGGAACCGTGGTCCGGACGGCTGACGAAGGAGCGATCCGTTTTGTGACCACGCGATCTGGCGAAGTGCCCGCAGGTGTAGGTGAGACCCTGGAGCTGCGGGTTGAGGCAGTGGACGCCGGCCTGGCGGGAAATGTGGAGGCGGAGTCTATTGTGGTGGTGGAGGACCGCCTGGGTCTTTCGCTTGCCGCTACGAATCCCGAGCCGTTGACCGGCGGCCGGGAAGTTCCATCTGTCCAGGCGACAGAGCGCGACCGACAACGGGCCAAGGACCGGCTGATGAGAGATCTCGAGAGCCAGGCGCGCCTCCAGCTTGCGGATGAAATTGGCGCCGGCGATATACTCTTTGAAGATACGGTGGAGGTCGCGCAAACCCTTTCTGAAATCTATGACCCTCCCCCGGGCGCTGCCAGCACCCGGCTGACGCTGTCGATGCAGGTCGAATTCTCCGCCCAGTACGCCTCCGCTGCAGACCTGACCCGGCTCGCCTCGCTGGCTCTCAACGCTTCGATCCCGCCGGGCTTTTTCGCTTCTGAGCAGGCGATGAGTCTTCAACCGATCACGCAGCCGAACCGGAACGACGATGGCAATACGCGTTGGACGGTCCGGGCAGAACGGCTCATCGTGCAGCAAATCCACCATGCGCAGGTTATGCAAATGATCCAGGGTATTGCCTCGCCAGATGCCCGGGCCCGGCTGGAGCAAAGCCTTCCCCTGGCAGCTGCGCCGGAAATCCGGCTTTCGCCTCCCTGGTGGCCGTGGGTGCCGATTGTGCCGTTCCGCATTTCGGTGGTGACCGAATAATCCTGTTTTTATGCGCCTCGAAGGCATCGAATCATTCGTAACTGCGTGGCGAAGCAAGGAAAGTGAATGAGAATATTAGCCGTTGACCATGGTGAAAAGAATATCGGACTGGCGATGAGCGACCCGACTGCGACGATTGCCAGCCCTCTAAAAGTAATCCAGCACGTCTCCCGCCTGATGGACGCGGCGCAGGTTGCCAACCTGGCTGCGGAAAACGATGTGGCGCTGATTGTGATCGGGCAATCCTACGATGAAGAAGGCAAGCCAAATCTTGCCGGGCGCCGCGCAGCGAAATTCGCGCAGGCACTGAAAGACCAGACCCAGATCCCTGTCGTCTTATGGGATGAGTCGTTCAGCACTCAAGATGCCCGCGCTGCCCGGATTGAAATGGGCGTCTCCCGAAAAAAGCGCGGCGGTCATATGGACGAGCTGGCCGCGGTCATGATCCTCAAATCGTATCTCGAAGCCAACAAGCCCATGGTTGAATAGGGGCCAGTCTTCTAAACTTCATGGCTGTAGAACATACATCGGACTCATGCGTAAACTCATTGCAATCCTTACACTGATCCTTTTGTGCGTCGGGGTGGTGCTATTCTCTTTCCTCTATATACCATCCCGTGCCGCGCGCACATATGGTCCCCCGGCGCCGTGGTTGTCGCTGCCGCAGCGGTTTCAGTATTCCGCGCTGCTGCTCTGGTACAACGGGCTCCTGACCCAGCCGCCTGATCCAGGTGGCAGCGAACAGCCTTTTACAATCGAACTGGGTGAGTCCGTTGATACGGTTGCCAATCACCTTGAAAGTGTAGGCTTGATTCGCGATGCGGCTGCCTTCCGCACCTACCTGATCTATTCCGGACTGGATACTTCCATCCAGGCTGGGCGGTACCAGCTCAGCACCGCGATGTCTGCTATGGACATTGCCCACGAGATGCAGGATGCGACCCCGGAGGAAGTAACGTTTGTGGTCTTGCCTGGCTGGCGTGTGGAAGAAATCGCCGAATCCCTGGCGACGTCCGGCCTGTCTGTTACCTACGATGAGTTCCTCAGCCGGGCAAAATTACCGCCGCGCGAGTTTGACTTTCTCGTCGGCGCAAGTTCGGTAGAGGGATTCCTTTATCCGGACTCCTATATCTTCTCTCGTAGTATCTCGTCCGCCGATGAAATGATCTACGAGATGATCCGCAACTTTGCCGCGCACCTGACGCCTGACCTGACGAACGGTTTTGAGCGACAGGGACTCACTGTCTATCAGGCCGTGACGCTTGCCTCGCTGGTCGAGCGCGAAGCTGTGCAGGACGAAGAAAAGCCGCTGATCGCCTCGGTCTACCTCAACCGCCTGAAGATCGGCATGAAGCTCGACGCCGACCCGACCGTGCAGTATGCCATCGGCTATAACCTTTTACAGGGAACCTGGTGGACGAACCCGCTTTCACTTCTCGATCTGCAAGTGAATTCTGTCTATAACACCTATATTTATGAAGGCCTGCCCCCCTCGCCGATTGCCAACCCGAGCCTGGAGGCTTTACGGGCGGTGGCGTTCCCGGAAGAGTCGAGTTATATCTTTTTTCGCGCCCGCTGCGATGGCTCAGGACTCCATGAATTCGCAGAGACGTTCGACGAGCATTTACAAAATGCGTGCCAGTGAGACGCCATGACCTACCCGATCCTCGAATTCGACGCCACCCCGGAAGCCTTTATCGAGCCATCGAAAATTATCCGCGCCCGTGATCTACCGGAGCACTGCGTCATCTGTTTCTTTCACGAGGTGATCGACAAAGTTGTTGCTGAACACGATGCGAAGGTTTCCGTGGAATACAGATGGGAAGATGGCCCCCATCGCATCTATGAGATCACGCATCAGGGCCGGCGCCTGGCGTTCTTCCATCCTGGCGTGGGCGCGCCGATCGCCGCCGGTCTGTTTGAAGAAGCGATCGCCTATGGCTGCCGGAAATTCATCGCCTGCGGTGGCTGCGGCGTCCTGGAAAAAGATATAGCAGTCGGTCATCTCATTGTGGTCTCGGGGGCGGTTCGCGACGAAGGAGTCTCCTATCATTACTTGCCGCCCAGCCGGGAAGTAACTGCCAACGAAAGCGCTCTAGATGCTCTGGTGAAAACACTGGACAGCCACGGCTTGCCCTACCGTGTAGGCAAGACCTGGACGACCGATGCCCCCTTTCGCGAAACGGTGAACAAAATCGCGCGTAGAAGGCAGGAAGGCTGCCTGGTTGTCGAGATGGAAAGCGCGGCGCTGATGGCTGTCGCGCAATTTCGCGGGGCGCTGTTTGGTCAGGCTCTTTACGGTGGAGATGACCTCAGCGGTACAGAATGGGATCATCGTCACTGGACATCCAGAAAGGAAATTCGCGAAAGCCTCTTCTGGCTTTGTGCGGAGGCGTGTCTGAGCCTGTAAGGAACTTAGCTTTTTATACAAGAAGCTTATGAAATAAATGAATTGCGGAGAGTCTCCTCTCCACAATTCATTTTCCCCTGACTTATACTCTTTCCACGGGGTATTGAACTTCGGCGGTCAGGTCGCCTCTCTCAGCTGAGCCGTAGAACAGCTCCCGCGGCGGACCCGTGATCTGGTAGCCGTTGTCCTCGATCCATTGTGCCAGAGCCTGGTAGGCGGGGAGCAGACCTCCCGGTTTTTTGTAGAACCCCTCCGTTGCCATCGTCGATGCCATGAGCGGGACGGGATCCAGTTTCCTCACTGCCACAGGCGGCTCCGGCGTCACGGCGCTGGCGGCGTCACTGTCCGGAATAATGAACGAACATTCGGTGTCGATGTTTTCGCGGGTGAATCCCTCGTTGTAATAGATTGACATGGATGGACCCAGGGGCAGCCGGTTCGCTCGCATCCAGCGTTCGATGGTGTCAAACATCTGGCTGCAGCGCTCGGGCATGTCCTCCACGGCTGGCACGGTTTCGCGGATCGCGGCAATCGTCAGCCGCTCTACAGGCTTCAGGGTTACCTCGTATTCAGGCATATCATCCTCCAGATTGAGAGAATTGAGGCGAGCCAGAATCCGCTCCCGGCGCAGCTGAGCAGCCTGGGCTTCTTGCTCCACACGCATGAGCTGTGCCTTGAGCATTCCACGCAATTCAGCATTGCTCAATTTCTCCCGAAGGATGCGCGCGATCTCCTCCAGGGAAAACCCGACCTCTTTGAGCGCCATAATGCGGTTGAGTACCACCAACTGCCTCGCAGAGTAATATCGGTAGCCTGTGAATGGATCCACTTTCGCAGGCTTGAGCAAGCCAAGCGCGTCATAATGCCGGAGCGTATCGATGGTCACTCGTGTGATTCGTGAGAACTCGCCTATTCGGAACATGCCCACACTGTAGCATCTCGGGCAACCCGAGAGTCAAGAGGCAAAATAGTTTACCAGGTTATGCCAGGGGAAGAGGTTCCGTATGCCTGTGCGCGAGAAGCAGCGCGAAGCTTACCATTGCCAATCCCAGCACACCAAGAATAAGTCCCTGGACCAGAACGGGAATCAGCATCTGTCGCGCGACGCCGCTGGCGGTCTCTGCGATCAGGGATGCGAACGCCGGCGGGAGGGGAAAGAAACGCTGGCTTTGGATCACAACCTGTAGAATCCCACCGATCAACGGCGACCCGAGCAAGCCGATCAGTGCGCTGGCGCCGCCGGCGAACATGAGGGGCCAGCCCCACCAGGTGAGCCAGTCCACGAGCGTGCGCACGGCGAATGCGGCGATCGCCAGCAGCAGGAGCAGCGGGACGAATGGCGTGAAGCGAATGATCGAACGAACTGTGTTCAACTCGGCGCGCGGGTCGGCGGCCGTGCCGCTCAACGCCGGAGAGACCAGGGTCAGCTCATTGGGGAAGACCGCGCTCATGGACTGGACCTGCGTCTGGATAAAAGGCAGCATGATGCCGAGCGCCTGTTCGGGTGGATTGCAAAGGGCGATCTGCCCTCCAAAAAATCCAAGCGCCATCTGGGTGAGCTGTTCGGCAGTGCAGGCAGGCTGCCGCCGCAGGATCTGCAGAACCAGCTGTACACCCGACTCGCCGGCGAGCTGGGCTTTGACCGGCACCAGAGTGATGACAACCGAATTGCTCCTGCCATTCAGATAGTCGAAGGTGGAATCAAGGACCTGGTTTGCCATCGCCCTGAGCTCTTCTGGTGGCAATACCAATACGATATTATTCTGCCAGTCTTCTGACGACAGCAACTGCAGGAAGGGGAGGGCGCTGCCGTTCTCCGCGACATAGCCGGTGATGGTCGCCGCAAGGATGGCAGGCATGCGCTCATACAGGCGCTGCTCTTCGAACGCCTGCTTGTAGGTATCCGATGAAAAGGCTTGTGCCTCGATATTAACCGCCAGCAGCACCAGGACAGCACTAATAACGAAAAGGATAGCGCAGGCCGCCGCGAAAACGTGTCCGAGAGAGCGCACGGTCATGCCTCAGTCACAAGATCGATGTAATCCGCAGTGACCTTTTCGCCGTCCGCAGCGCCCAGTACCGCGAGCAACTCACTGGCAAGCTGCGCCTTACGCTCTGCATCCCGGCGGCTCCAGGTGCGGGTCTTGATCTCAAGGTAGTAGCCGAGCTGTGGCTGCTTCACCTCATCGAGATTGACAAAAAACTCCGTGTCTTTATAGGTGATCAGCCAGCGCAGGCGATCCTTCTCAATGGCAACCTCCGACTTCGGCTTGAAGTACTCGCGGTAGAAGCGTAACGGCTGTGAAGCGGGCGCGATATAACGGCTGCGTGAGAGCAGCACCTGGTCTTCAAAGGTTCCTTCACGCTTTCTGCCAAGCAGCGTCAGCCTTGTGCGGACGTTGGTCACGGTCCCTTTCGTATCGTCGATGAAATCGTCTTCTCGATAACGCAGGCGCCCCTGAGAGGGATCGTCGAAAAAGAAGTACACATCGTGCTCGCGATAATGCCGCTTTCGGACGATGTCGATCTCGGGACGTTTCAATGCCTGGATAATCGCCTCAGGGTCGGCGATCCTGACCTTGACCTGGACCTCGAACGACTCTTGTTCGAGTGAGCCGCCGAGCGCGATCAGCTTGGACAATAGGGACTGCTCCCGCTCGATTAGAAAGGCATCAATCTCACGTGCAATCTCTGCAGCCTGACCGAGCAGCTCCTCCTCGTTCAATGTCAACAATTGACGATCGCGCATCAGCCAGCGGCCGTTGACCATGACATCGCTGACATCCGTCGATTTGCTGGCATACACGATCTGCGCGTAGGCATTATCGGCGGCGCGCTTGAAGGAGGGCGAGTTATGCAGCGGCGAGATATCTACGATAATCAAGTCCGCGCGCTTCCCGGGCTCCAGCGAGCCGGTCAGGTGCCCGATATGGAGCGCCTGAGCGCCAAGCCGGGTCGCCATGAGCAATGCCTGGGGCGCCGGCAGGGAAGTCGGGTCATTCGTGACTGCTTTGGCGATGAAGGCTGCCAGGCGCACTTCTTCGAACATATCCAGATCATTGTTGGATGCTGGACCATCGGTGCCGATGCCGACATTGAGCCCCGTTTCGAGCATTCTTGCCACTGGCGCAAAGCCGGAGGCGAGCTTCAGATTGGAAGAAGGATTATGGGATACACCTGCGCCGGCGTTCTGCAGGGTGCGAATCTCGCCAATATCCACATGCACACAGTGCGCCGCAATAACCTTTGCCTCGAACAATCCCTGTTTCTTTACATAGGGAATGACCGGGGTTCCGTGCTCCTCGCGGCTGTTTTCCACTTCAAAGGCAGTCTCGGCAAGATGGGTGTGGAGCGGCACGTTAAACTCCCGGGCGAGCTCCGCGGTGGCATGCAGGATCTCCGCGGTGCAGGTGTAGGGTGCATGTGGCGCGACCGCCGGGACGATCAACGGATGGTCCTGCCAGCGCTGGATGAATTCGCGCGCCATCTGCAAAGAGTCCTCGAACGAGGCGGCGTCCGGGGCCGGGAATTTCATCACCGTCTGCCCGCAGACGGCGCGCATACCGGCGTCTGCAGCAGCCTGGGCTACATCCTCTTCGAAATAGTACATGTCGTTGAACGTTGTCACCCCGCTGCGGATCTGCTCGGCGCATGCCAGCAGCGTTCCCAGCCGCACGAACTCCGGCGAGACGAACGTGCGTTCTACCGGCATCATATATCCCATTAGCCAGACGTCCAGCCTAAGATCGTCTGCCAGGCCTCGCAGGAGAGTCATCGGCACATGAGTATGGGCGTTGACCAGGCCAGGCATCAAAATCCTGCCGCCGCAGTCGATTGTTTCTGATGCCGAGTACTCTTGTTTGATCTCGTCTTCATTTCCAACGGCGACGATACTATCTCCCTGTACGACAACGGCTCCGGGAAAATATTGTCTAAGGTTCTCGTCCATGGTGAGGACAAGGGCGTTGGTGAAGAGCGTGTCTGCTTGATGCGTCATTCGTTCTCCTTTGGAGATAAAGGTCTGTCGGGCTCATAGCCCGACTTATATTCAGAATACTGGCAGGTTTGACCTTTGAGGGCGCTGTGCGTCAAACCTGCCTAATTATGGCACAAATTCCAGAAGTACCTGCAGCGCTTTGACATTTTCCTCAAAGTCAATATCCCTGTGATTCCGTAACTCCATATCGACTGCGGCGCCGACGCCATTCTCGACCGCCCAGTCTGCCAGGGTTCCGGTGTACTCGCAGCCGGTGTCAACGGGTGGATAGGGGTAGCCGGTCGCGTCTGCCAAAGCCCTCGCCAGCCGTCTTGAGTCCGGGGTCCAGGGATCGCCGCCAGGAAAAACGCCCAGCGCAGCGCTATGATAGCTGATCAAAGCTTGGATGTCGTGATTGCGGATGAAGCCCATAACGGCGCGCGTCTCTGGTTCGGAGCCGCCCCGCCGGCCTCCGGTTGTCGGGCGATAGATCCAGCAGCCGTCTCGATTCCAATTCGCCGTCCAGTTGTCGCTGGGGAAATTGCGGTTGAGGTCCACGCCATTGTTATTGACGCGTCCATCCACGCCGTGAGCGCGCGCTTCTCCGTCGGGATTCATGTTCGGAATAATGTACAGGGTCACGTCGCCGGGGACCGCGCTCGGCTTGTCATAGAGGTAAGTAATGAGCTCGTTTGCGAGCTCGATGGTGTTCCATTCATAGCCCCCATGAATGCCCGCCACGATCAGGTATTCCCGTTCCCCGGAGCCGAACGTGTACACATGAATAGGGCGCCCCCCCAGCGAGAACCCGATGAGCGCCGGATGCAGATTGCCCTCCAGTACAAAAGGAGTGGAGGTGAGGAAGACCGGCGGGGTGTACAGCGCGTTGGGCGTCAGGCTGGGCAGAAGAAAACTCGTCGGGGGAATTTCCCCTGTAGACGCGGGTGGAGCGGTCAGAGGCAGCTCGTCGGCAGCAGAGGCGTGCAGGCTGGTTGAATACAGCACGGCGACAATCAGGACTCCAAGGAGCGCCAGACCATTGATTCCCCAGACGACATAAACCCAGGCGTGTGACGACTTCTTAGGAGGCGGCACTTAATCCGTCTCCATGGCTCTACGCCGCAGCCAGTCCAGGGCGAGGTTGACAGACCAGCGCGCCAGACTGCGCGGCGGTCCGCCGTAGGTGATGCGGTGGGTCTTTTCGCCTCTGGGCGTGATCAGGGCTAATTCGGCTGCTCGCTCCTCGAGATGTACGGCAACGCCGAGCGCCACATCTGCGTTGCCGTCCGCGCGGGCGGCGCGCAGGGCTGCCATCAGGGCCTCGGCGGAAAGATTCGGGAGCGCTACGGTGTGAGGAATCTGGCGCGCAAGGCTTCCATCCAGGCCGGACTCGACGGCGACCAGGGTCCAGCCGCGTTTCGCGACGGCACGCAGGGCTGCCTCCTCCAGGCTGTCTTCGTCCGCGCCGAAGACCACGTCCCCCAACCGTTCACGTACCCTTTGCTCAATCTCCGAGATCATCTGGTCGGCTTCAGCTTCGCTGGCTGCCTTGGCTGCAATCCGGATATCGACCACACCGGTATGCGCGGCAAGCCCCACAGTTGGATTGTTGAGAATTTCGAGGTCGGAGATCTTCTCGTCGATCACGCCTTCACCCAGTCCGGCACAGTGCAGGATACGAATTTTGATGATCTCGTTCAGGTCGAACCGTTTTTGTAAATAGGGGATAATGGATTCGTGCAAAATGTGTTCCATCTCATGGGGAACGCCAGGCAAAGAGACAACGCACCCCACCCCTGACTCCTCTCCTTTCAGGAGAGGGGAAGTTTCGACGATAAAACAAGGTGCCGTTCCAACCGGATTGGGAACTGCGATGGCTCCCCTGGGGATATACGCCTGTCGCTTCTGATTCTCGGAAGGCTTGCGACCGTAGCGCGAGATGATCGCCACGACCTGTTCCCAGAGGTCCTCGCGAAATTCGAGTTCAAGCCCTGCTGCTCTTGCGACGGCTTCACGCGTGGGATCATCCACGGTGGGACCCAGCCCTCCGGTGGTGATCACGATCTCGGCACGCTGCATGGAATGAAGGATGGCTTCGGCGATACGCTCGACATTGTCACCAATGGTCATAGTGCGATAGATGTTCACCCCCATGCCGCGCAGGGTACGGGCAATATAGCGCGTGTTGGTGTCTACGATTTCGCCCAGTAAGATCTCAGTTCCAATGGTAATAATTTCTGCGGATGGCATAGGTTGTTTTTTTTATTTCTAAAACACAAAGGACACTGAGGTCACGAAGGAATTCGGCAAGCCAGCGTGCTGCTTCCACTTTGTGCACTTGGTGTCCTTCGTGGCAAATTAAACCACATTGTACTCTTTTATTAATCTTCCTTCCTCGAAGCGTGCCAGATCGAGTACAGCGACATCGACAGTGGAAAAGCATCCATCAAGGATATATTCGGCCATCAACTTGCCCGCGACGGGTCCGTGCATGAAACCATGACCCGAAAAGCCGGCGCAGATGGTAAAGCCCTTCACCGGGCTCCCGCCAAAAATCGGGTGAGCATCCGGCGTCACTTCATATAAGCCCGCCCAGTGAGAAGCACGGCTCGCCCGTTCCAGCAGCGGCAGGCGTTCCAGGGCTGCTTCGAGATTGACGAACTCGAACTCTTCGTCCACGTTTTGATCAAAGCCAGGAGTCTGCTTCTGGTTGCTCATGCCAATCAGCAAGCCTTCGCCCTCGCGATGAAAATAAAGGGATTGACCGAAGTCGATCACAAATGGGAAGTCAGCCGGAATTTCTGGCAACGAAGTAGTGGTAAACATCTGACGGCGGATGGGCAAGATCGGGATGGGCACGCCCGCCATCTCTCCAACCAGTCCAGCCCAGGGTCCGGCGGCATTCAACACCCGGGGCGTTTGGATGAGTCCCTGTGTCGACTCCACGGCTGTCACTCCCCCGTGCTCGATACGGATCCCGGTCACTTCGGCTCGGGTCAGCGCTTTGACGCCCATTTTCTGCGCCGCACCGATGTATCCTGCCACTACGCTGTTGGGATCCACAAGGCCGTCTTTGTGGTGGAACGTTCCGGCGATGGCATCCTCGAGGCGCATGAAAGGCAAACGGGCGCGGACCTCTTCTCCACTCAAGAGTTGAGTTTGCACACCGAGACGGTGCTGCAGCTCGACATTCTTCCTGAAGGTGGCTGCATCCTTTTCGCTCGTTGCAATCAATAAATACCCGCACTGGCGGTAGTTCACATCCTGCCCGATCTCTTCTTGGAAGCATTCCAGCATAGGCAGGCTCTCCAATGAGAGCCGGATATTGATCTCGGTCGAAAACTGGTAGCGAACTCCGCCCGCGCAGCGACCGGTTGCCCCCGCGCCGAAAAAATCCTCTTTTTCGAGCAAGACGATATTTTTCATGCCGCGTCTTGCCAGATGGTAAGCCGCACTGGCGCCCATCACGCCCCCACCGATGATCACGATATCTGCTGTTCGTGGCGTATTCATTTGACCTCAGGGCTAAAAATCAATTTCCTTGCCAATGTTTCGGGCACGTGCATTCTTCAGCGCGACCTGCGCTGCCAACGCATCCTGCACGGCAATACCCACTGATTTGAAGTAGGTGATCTCATCTGGAGTCTGCCGGCCGGAAATTTGCCCGAGCACCACTTCACCCAGCTCGCCGCAGATGTGAGACTCGTCGAACAGCCCGAGGCGGATCGGCTGGATCAGCTCACCCGCTTCCTCCAGCGAGGCGGATCTGGAGTCGACAAAGATCCGGGCGCGCAGCAGCGTTTCTGCCGGGACCTCCTGCATCTCCGGGGTGTACGAGCCGACCGCAGAGATATGAGTACCCGGTCTGAGATCTCGGTCGCCGAAGACAGGGTTTTTCGAGGTGGTCGCCGTGCAGATGATATCGGCGTTTTCGATAGCTTCCCTGGAACTTGAAGCGACGCGAATGTCCTGGGTTATCCCATTTCTGCCCTGTAGCTCCCCAACGAAAGCCTTCGCCTTTTCAGGATTGGGGTCCACCAGAAAAGCGGTTTTGATCTGCCGCACGGCGCAGGCCGCCTCGAGCTGGGTCCGTCCCTGTGCGCCAGCACCAAAAATAGCGACCACTTTGCTTTCCGGACGGGCGAGCAGGTCAATGGCTGCGCCTCCCGCCGCCCCGGTACGAATGGCCGTCAGGGAGCTGCCCTCAAGCAACGCCAGGGCGCGACCTGTCTCTGGATCGAATGCAAGGACCGCGGCCTGGATGAAGGCGAGTCCGCGGCTCGGGTTGGTCGGAAACAGAGAAACGACTTTGACCGCAAGCGCACTTTGCTCTGCTGTGCTGACGACGGCCGGCATGAAGAGACTGAGCGCTTCACTGCCCGGAATGGGAAGCTGTGTCCGCAGCGGCACGACAGCCCTCCCACTGGAAAGCGCCGCGTAAGCGGCTTTCATTGCTTCAATCGCTTCTTTCATCGGTAGCGCTTGACGAACCTCATCGGCAGAAAGGATTAACATATGGTCTCCTGCATGGATTTCCAGGGCAATGGGTCGCGAAGGTATAATCGCCGGTCACTGCAATTGATCATCTTAAGGCTGATTCTAACGGAGAAAAATGGATATGACGACGTACAAAAGGTCGAAGGCATGGCTGCTGGTGACTGTCCTCGTGGCGCTGATTATTGCTGCCGTGATTTTCTTCCGGAGCACACAGGTCGCGGCGCCTTCCGTGAACGGTGCCACCGACCAACCCCGGCCTACCCCGGTGCAGGCTTCCACGAGCGCCTGGAATGCACTCTTGCAGGCGACTCCTTTTGCATACTTTACCCCGCTTCCTGAGCCCGCCTCGTCCGTCATCGATGGAACCTATGCAAAAGTGGATCAGTCCTGGCCCCAGTGGTGGCGATGCCTGCGCTGCGCCGATTACCGCGTGACCGGAGGTATTTGGAGGCTGCAATTTGACAGGGGAGTGATGCGAATCTTTTACGAAGTGAACAACTGGCGCAGCATCGCTTCCTACGCGGTGGAGGGAGACCGGTTGTTCATCTTCAACGATCCGTACTGCCCGGAGAATACGGGGGAATACCGGTGGAGCATCGGGGAGAACGGGCTACATTTCGAGGTTGTTAACGATCCCTGTGCATTCGAGCTGCGCGCCGAAAACCTCACCAAGCAGAGCTGGCTCGTCTGCGCGGCTGAAGAGGCATCGACGGCTTCCACGCCTGGCTGTGACGAAAATCTAACGGAAAGTCCGGAGCCCGTTACTCCTGAGCCGCCCCTCAGTGTGACTGTGTACGGGGGAGACAGTCGCTTCTTTGAAACGCCGCCGGAAGTGATTGCCCATGCCAATTCTGCCGACATGGCGTCCCCGGAAGGGATTACGGTTTCCTTTGCAGAGGAAACCATCCCTTATGGCTTGCAGCGCGTGCTGTGGTGGAACGGTGACTGGATTGAAGCGACGGTTGACGATCCATACGCCTCCATGGGAGTACAGTTCCTGGGGGAGGGCATGATCGGCTGGGCGCGAGTCCTGTTCGATGGTCAGGAAGTGTGGCGCGGCAACACATCAGTGATCTGGTCTAAGTCGGGAAGACATGGCGGCTATATCGAAGTGTCTGGATTCAGCCCGGGCGCTCATACCCTGCGGGTGGAAAGCATGGGCTTCGACTATCGCCCTGTGACCGTGGCAAGTTTTGGGTTCAGCGCCGGAGGTGGCGTGCGCAATGAGGAAACGAAACAGTGAGCTGGCGCTGGTATCTGCCTTTTGCACTTTCGCTCGTCATGGCGGCCTGCCAGCCGGCCGAGCCGCAAGCAGGTGAGACAAGGATATCCCCGGTTGACGGAGCGACACTGGTCTTCATCCCGGCCGGGGAATTCGTCATGGGCAGTGACGAGAGCGATATAGATGCGGACCGCGATGAACTTCCGCAGCACACTGTCTACCTGGATGGCTTCTGGATTGACCGCACAGAAGTCACCAACGATATGTATGGCAGGTGTGTGCAAGCCGGGGGCTGCACCGAGCCAGCTCACTCACGGCGCTATGGCTCTCCCGAATATGGAAATCATCCAGCCCTGGGTATTTCGTGGGATCAGGCGGTTGCCTATTGTACATGGGCCGGACGGCGCTTGCCGACAGAGGCGGAGTGGGAAAAGGCTGCCCGTGGGACCGATAAGCGTTTGTATCCGTGGGGAATGGAGACACCCGATCCTAGCCGGTTGAATTTCGATCATTCTGTTGGTGACACAGCCGTGGTGGGCAGCTATCCCGCAGGCGCCAGTCCCTATGGGGTGCTAGATATGGCGGGAAATGTATGGGAGTGGGTGTCGGATGGGTATGATGAAAATTACTATGCGGAAAGTCCGGCTGAGAATCCGCCGGGAGGGGAGGTAGTCAACCGGCGGGTGTTGCGGGGCGGTTCCTGGAATACGCAGGCTCACAATGTGCGGGTCACGAACCGGTTCTGGGCGTTTCCCGGTCGAAATGATACGGACGGTTTCCGGTGTGCCATGAGCGACGAGTAACTCGATCGTCAGCATAAGAGAATACAAAAGCGCAGAGGCGATCGCCCTCTGCGCTTTTGATTTTATTCCGGTAAACTCATTCCATCCCGAGATAGGCTTTTTGGACCATGGGGTTCTGCTTCAGGTTCTCGGCTGTGTCACTGAGAACAATTTGACCGGTCTGGAGTACATACCCGCGATGAGCGATCCCCAGAGCCATGAGAGCATTTTGTTCGACCAGCAGAATGGTCGTGCCTTCCTTGTTGATTTGCTGGATGATATCGAAGATCAATTCGACCAGCACGGGCGCAAGTCCCATGGATGGCTCATCCATCAGCAAGATACTCGGGCTTGCCATGAGGGCTCGTCCGGTTGCCAGCATCTGTTGTTCGCCGCCTGAGAGAGTACCAGCCACCTGGGTGCGTCTCTCCCGGAGACGCGGGAACAGTGTAAAGACACGCTCCATGTTTCGCTGGATTTCCTGGGCGTCCGCCCGGCTGTAAGCTCCCATTTCGAGGTTCTCGGTCACGGTCAGCCGGGCGAACACGCCCCGGCCCTCCGGGACCATAGAGATGCCTTTGAAGACAACCTCATGCGCCTTATATTTGAAAAGATCCTCATCATTGAGGTGGACCGTCCCTTCGCGAGGTTTCAATAAGCCGCAGATCGTTCGCAGGGTCGTGGTCTTGCCGGCTCCGTTGCCCCCGATCAGGGTGACAATTTCTCCTTTTTCGATATTGAGAGAAATGCCTTTGAGAGCATGGATATTGCCGTAATAGGTATGGACGTTATGGACGTTGAGCATGGACATCTTTGCTTACCCCATGTTGGAGTCGGTTATGGTTGCAGCAGTGCCAGCTGGTGCTGAGGTCACGCCTTCCGTGGCAGCGCCTCGACCCAGGTATGCTTCGATGACGCGCGGGTTGCTCTGGATCTCAGCTGGCAAGCCTTCGGCAATCTTTTCACCGAAATCGAGAACTGTGATCTGTTCGCTGACGCCCATCACCAGGCGCATATCATGCTCGATCAGCATAATCGTGATTCCCAGGCTGTCCCGCAGGTTTCGGATGAAATGCATCATTTCAACCGTTTCATTCGGGTTCATGCCAGCTGTTGGTTCGTCTAGGAGCAGCAAGGCGGGTTTGCTGGCGAGAGCCCGTGCGATCTCAAGCCGCCTCTGCGCGCCGTACGGAAGGTTGCGCGCAATCTGATCGCCTGAACCTGCCAGCCCTACAAAACGCAGCAACCGGAGCGCCTCCTTGTGGGCTGCCGCTTCATCTTCATGATAACGCCGCGTGTGAAAAACAGCATCCAGCCAGCCGGTCTTCAGGTGTGGCTCATATCCGACCATAATATTCTCGAGAGCCGTCAGGTTCGAGAAGAGACGGATGTTCTGATAGGTTCGGGCGATCCCGAGCTGGGTGATCTGATCCGACCGCAGCCCGTCAATGCGGTTACCACGGAAGAGGATTTCTCCGTGTTCCGGGGTATAAAAACCGGTGATACAGTTGAAGAAAGTGGTCTTGCCCGCGCCGTTGGGACCAATGATGCTCGAAATGGACTGTTCCGGGATATCCAGGTTCAGTTTGTTGACCGCAATCAACCCGCCGAACTGTTTGGTGACATTTTGGGCTACGAGGATGGGGTTCATTGTGGGTACTCCTACGCTTCTGCCTGGACCCCGGTCATATCGGTCTGGACTACATCCGCTGTCTTCTCGTGTAATTCCCGCTTATGGGTTGCCTCGGGCCAGAAGCCTTCCGGACGGACCTGCATCATCACAACCAGCAGAGCCCCGTAGATGAGAAGGCGGTACTCTGCAAACTCGCGCAGGAGTTCTGGCAGGCCCACCAGGAGCAGCGCGCCGATAAACACGCCCGGGATACTTCCCATGCCACCGATGATGATCAGCGCCAGAACATTGATCGAGATCAACAGGGCGAAGCTGTGCGGATAAATCGTTCCGAGTTTGATGGCAAGGATGGAGCCACTTAAGCCGGAGAACGCTGCACCCGTAGCAAATGCCAGCAGCTTGGTCGCCACCAGGTTAATCCCCATAGCCTGCGCCACGTCTTCGTCTTCGCGCATCGCTTTCCACGACCGCCCCAGCCGTGAGTCCCGCAACCGTTGGCCGATAAACAGCGCTAGCAGACATCCTGCCACGATCACATAATACAGGGCCTGAGGCTTATTGATCAGCGTGTTCAGGAACATTGGGGGAGGAATATTCACGATGCCCTGCGAGCCGCCAATCGTGGGCTTGAGAAAATCAGAGAGGGCAAGAATACGAATAATTTCTCCGAAGCCCAGCGTAACAATCGCGAGATAATCGCCGCGCATATTCAGGACGGGGATTCCCAGGAGGATGCCGGCAAATGTCGCGAGGGCAATTGCCACTGGCAGCGCCAGCCAGAAATTCATGCCGACTGCCCATGTCAACTCCCCACTTAGGTTCGTAAGCACACCTACCGTATACGCACCGATGGCATAAAAAGCAACATAGCCGAGATCCAGCAGACCGGCAAAACCCACCACGATGTTCAAACCAAGGCCCATCAGGATCATCAGGCCGGTAACGTTAATGACCTCGGTGAGATAGAGCCCGAGGATCGCCGGAAGGTACAGCACAAACAATATGAGCAGACCGTACAACAGCCAGCGGATGGATTTCTGGTTCCTGGCCGGGAGCTTAGCAAAGCCGTCCTGAACCCTGGATGAGTTTCCCTGCCACAGCAGGTTACCGATTGTAACTATCAGAAAGACGACCACTGCGCCGGCGACGGATAATCCCTTTTGTGTTCCACGGCCGAACATCCACGCCAGAGCGGAACTCAGTGCCGGGGTACTTCGCAGCGGGACCTGGATAAGCTCCTGCATCAATCCCAGGAATGCGACAACGGATAACCCTAGCACGACAGCACCGCGCACTCTACCTGGCAGAGTGTAAATCAGGCCTCCGACAGCCCCCACGACCACCCCCATGACCAGTAGCAGCAGTAGACCGTTGGCGATTTCTCTTTCCAACGTGAGGATTCGCACCAGCGGAGGGGAAGCATTCACAAAGATGGGACGCAGATTGAAATTCTCGATGGCAAGCACAAGCAGGCTCATCAGCACGGAAAAAATCAAGCCGGCAAGACTGCCCGCCAGAAGATTTGAAACGATCCCGCCGCCTGAGGCGTGGGCAGCAGCAAAATAAGCCGTGATCAGAATTGTCAGGAACACCAATGTCCAGCCCATTGTCAGGGTGCCGGCAATAATATCGCGCTTATCGAATGACTCGACCATACCCACCAGGCCAATTAGAACGCCAACCAGGCCTCCGATGAGTCCGAACTGTAAGGCTTTGAGCCAGTTAAATTGGTTGCTATTGGACATGGCTTCCTCCTTTACGCCTTAGTCCGGCTCAAACGTTCGCCCAGGATCCCGGTTGGGCGGAAGATCAGAACCATGACCAGCATTGTAAAAGCGATGACATCTTTAAGTTGGTATGGCGCAGGAATTCCAAGCCCATCCAGAAAAAGGGTAGGCCCCAAAGATTCAAAAATGCCGAGGAAAAGCCCTCCCAGCATCGCGCCGGCGGGGTTCCCAATTCCACCCAGAACTGCTGCCGTAAACGCCTTGATCCCTGGAATGAATCCCATGTAAAAGGTGACAATTCGGAACATGAAGCAATAGAGCACGCCAGCGGCCCCGGCGAAGGCGGCGCCCAGGACAAAGGTGCGTACGATGATCGCGTCGACGTCGATGCCCATCAAGGCTGCGACTGCTTTGTCCTCCGAAACCGCCCGCATGGCTTTGCCTGTTTTTGTGTACTGAACGAAGTACACCAGGAATGCCATCATAGCCGCCGCAGCGATAATGACAACGACCTGAATTTTTTGAATCTGGAAATCCCCGAACAGCAGCCAGGTTCCCCGGATCAGAGGAATTTCGGGGTAGGCACGGGTTTGCGTACCGAACAGACCACGGAATGTATACTGTAAAAAGAAAGACGCGCCAATCGCTGTGATCAGAGGCACAAGACGTGGCGCGCCGCGCAGAGGGCGATATGCGATCCGCTCGAGCAGGACGGCTAACAGAGCGGAGGTGGTCATGGCGGTGAGAAAAATCATCACAATGCCAATCAGTGGATTTTCCTGCAGGAACCCCGCAGTCTGCATGCCGGAAGCGACAAAATAACCGATATAGGCGCCGCTCATGAAGATTTCGCTGTGGGCAAAGTTGATCATGCGCAGGATGCCATAGACCAGCGTATAGCCCAGAGCGATCAAGGCATATACGCTTCCCTGTGCCAGACCAAAGACTGCCAGGTCAAACCACTGGTTGGCGGAATATTTCCCCTTTTGAAGCGTCAGGACCGTGCCAACGATGATGAGCAGGAGGAGTGCCGCGCCAACCAGCCACATAAAAAGGTCTGGCCAGTTGATTCGTTTGAGTCGGTACGTTGCTTGCATATCGTTTTCCTTTACAACACAAGGAGCCGGGCTCGCGCCGACCAGCGGCCCGGCTCACTGCCTGTCAACTTACAATCGGCTAGGCATCTTGCAATTGGGAATCCGAGTGATTACGGCGTCCAGAAGACGGGCGGAGGCCAGGCGCCACCTACCTCGGCGTCGGAAAGCTGGAAGACACCAAGGGCTTCACCGGTGGCGCAGTCACCGTTCTCGTCACAGGTCAGGTTGCCGGTCAAGCCATCGTATCCTTCGAGGCTGTAGATCCAGTCGCGCAGAGCCTGGCGCGGAATGAGGAGGGTGCCATCGGCATCCTGGATTGCGACCGCCTCGATGGCGTTCAGCAGGATATTGGTTGCGTCATAGGCATGAGCGTGGAAACCGCTGGGCGGAACGCCGCCGATCTGGCTCTCCCACTGCTCCAGGAAGCCCCCATAGTCTGCGTCATTGACGTCAACATACGGTCCGGAGAGATACATGCCGACCGCAGCACTGCCGGTGGCTTCGGGGAAGGTGTCTGCGAACAAGCCATCAGCGCCCATCAGGATGGTCTCCTCGAGGCCGGGAACTTCCTTCGCCTGGGAGGCAACCAGTGGACCCTCGGGCTCGAAGATCGGGAAGTAGATCAGCTCAGGCGCGCCGGTTGCGATCGAGGTCAGGACAGGTTTCATATCGGTGTCACCAACGTTGATCGCTTCCTGCGCGGTCACCGTGCCGCCAAGCTCCGCAAAGACTTCGGCAAACACACGCTGCAGGGACTCGGCATAGGGGCTGCCGTCATGGATCGTAGCAGCCGAGCGCAAGCCCAGCTCATTATAGGCGAACTCAGCTGCAACACGGCCCTGGAACAGGTCGTTGTGCGCAGTGCGGAAGTAACCGGGATGGCTATCCGGGTGATTGGGGTCGGTGAGATCGGGGTTGGTATTCGAGGGCGAGATCATAACCATGCCAGCCTGGGAGATCAACGGCATGGCGGAGCGGGCTTCGCTGGAACAGTTGGTGCCAATTACGCCCACAATGGTCTCATCCGCAGAGATCTTGGTCCCTGCCGCCTGGCCGCCTTCTGCGTTACAGAGGGTGTCTTCACCGGTCAGCTCGATCGGATGACCGAGCAGTTCTCCTCCGCGTTCCTCGACGGCGATCTCAATCGCCCCGCGGCTGTCCTCACCGAGTGAGGCGGTTGCGCCAGAAACGGTCAGCGCATAGGCAATGTGGATCGGGTCGCCAGGAGCAACCGTGACACAACCGATCTCATCGGTACATTCGGCTGCGCCGGCCGGCTCCGTGGCGGCCGGTTCAGTCGGTTCGTCCGTCATAGGTGCTTCAGTGGGTTCGTCGGTCATGGGCGCGTCCGTGGCGGGCGGAGCTTCGGTCGCTGCGGGAGCGCAAGCTGCGACCAGCATGCTCGCAACTACCAGCAGCGAGAGCAAAGCAAGTAAGCGTTTCATCGTACGTTCTCCTCCAAATGTAATTAGTGGGTTCTGAGTATCTCACGTGACGATACGACAACAGGGTGGACAACACTCTCTTGTGTCAGCATCACCTCCTTTGGCTAGGATTTGTTGCGATCCATTTAACAAAGAACCCGAGAAAACCCTTCTCATACGTATGAGTTTCTCGCGGCTCCTAAATGGTACATCAACGACAGAATTGTGTTTTGCTTGATCGGTTCTGCACGGTAATACTACGTGAAATTCAGCAGCCGGTCAAGTGTTAAGCGATCAAGTCTTATTTCTATCCTGAGGTTTATAGAGTAATTGTTCGCGGATTCGCAAATCTGTGTTGCGAATCTTCATGGCAAGGTCCGCTGCCAGATTATACATTAAGCGGTAACCCAGCTGCGGGTAGGTTTCGCATAGCATGATGAGCTTATCGCGGGGGATGATCAGCAGGCGTGTCTCATTTTGAGAGGCGCAAGCCGAGGCAGAGCGCAGGCCCTCGTCCACCAGGGCAACCTCTCCAAAATTCTGTCCGCGGCGCAGCGTCGCAATGACCGTATTCTCCACCTCTGCTTCAGACGAGCTGACCAGTGACGGGTCTATGAAGATATCCACTTCCCCCTGCACGATGATATAGAGTTCCTTGCTGCTGCTGTTTTCCCGGAAGATCAGATCATCCTTCTGGAAGATTGCCTCCTGGCAAATATTCGCCACCAGCTCGAGCTGCGTCGGTGTGAACTGGTAGAAGATGTCGCTCTGCTTAAGGAAATTGACAATCGAAGCGGTAGCCACGAGTACAAGCACCTCCAGTATCTTTGCAGTGTAGCATAAACAGGGGCGGAGCGCAACGCTGCGACCGGGAACGGCGCCTTCGCATGCCTGCTACGGGTACGCTTGGTTCAGCCAGTCGAGAGGGTTGACCTGGATGCCGTTTACCCATACTTCCCAGTGCAGGTGTGCGCCCGTCGCCCGTCCGGTCCCACCCACCAGGCCGATCACCTGTCCTTCTTCCACCAGATCACCTACGTTCACAAGCATCTGTGACTGGTGCCAGATCCCGCTGTAGACGCCCCAGCCGTGATCGATAATGGTCGCATTCCCACGGACTGTTAACGGCGCGGCAAACACTACCCTGCCCGGAGCGGGCGCAAAAATCTGCAAGCCCTCCCCACCGCAAAAATCCAGTCCGCTATGAAAGCCAGGGACCTGAATGTCGGAGTTTACAACTCGATATGTGCGGCGGGTGCCGTAGCGCGAACTGACACAGGTCGGATCTACGGCTGGGGATGCAAAGATGCCGTTCCAGTAACGAGTGGGCGAGGAGGGCGTGGTGAGTGCAACGATATTTTGCAGTTCCGGTTCGGTGACTGCCGGGTCGAGCGTGCTCGGATCATTCAGCGGAATATCCTCACTTAAGTAATCTCCCTCGTTGACCAGAACCATTTGCCCAAAAGATTGCCGGCTGCCATCGGGCAGCGTGGCTTCTATTAATAAGGGATACACACCCGGCTCGAGCAGAACATAAATACCCTGTAAGGCGACCTGCCCCGCATCGGTCGGGAAGAAATGCAGGGGCATGTCCACCAGCTTCCCGGAAAGGGAAACCCCCTCTTGTACCTCGGCGCGGATCACCTGCGTGCCGCCCTGGACCAGAGGGAGCGGCTCGATTTCGGCGCTGAGAAAAGCGGACGGTAAGCCCAACACATTCCCTTCACCCGTACCTGTCGGCGAGTAGAGTATGTCGCCGGGCAAGGCCCGCCAGGTGGCGCTGAGTTTGTTGAGGGAAGCCAGCGTCCATGGATCGCTGCCCTGTCTGACCGCGAGCTCCAAGAGCGACTCGCCTGGCGCCGGGCTGAAACTTGTGCTGAGCGGTACCTGTCCTTCATCGGTGGGAACGATAATGCTGGTTCCCACATACAGCTCCGAGGGGCTAATCAGGCGATTGAGCTTCCTTAATAGTTCGTCCGAGACCTGGGTCCGACGGCTCAGGCTGCGGAGCGAGTCGCCCAGGGGAACAACCTCTGTCTCCAGCACTCCGCTCACGCCCTCGAGTCCGGGGATCACAATTCGCTGCCCCTGCGATAACAGGTTGGGGTCGAGCGCCGGGTTCGCTGCGACCAGCTCATCGATGGTCACATTGAAGCGCGCTGCGATAAAGGATAGCGTATCGCCTGGCTGCACGATATACACGGGTCCACTTTCCTGGGCGAGAGCCGGCTGGACCATGAAGCTCAAAAAAAGGAGGAAAACAAGACTATAGGAAAGGCGCCTATGCATCCCTGAAGATCACTCCGTCGCCAATCTGAAAATCGTCCCAGCGTCCGGCATGGATTTCGAGTGTGTATTTCGCCGGGCGCTTTGAAAAGTATGCCGGCCTCCACGCCCTGGCAAGGACCTTGTCCACCACCTGCAAGCCTGAATCGATCCAGATGATTGCCAGATCAAAGGGCACGAAAAACATGTGGATGGAAGAGTCGATCCGAGAGTCCCGCCTCCCAACCAGAAGCAAGCCCCCGTCGAGCGCGAGGCGGGGGCGAAAACTCAATCCCTGTAGCTGGCAAAGAAAGGTGTCACAGTATTTAACCCTCAGATCCCCCGTGATCATCCGGTTTTTGTTCGCGACTGCGATCGTCTTTGGCATATTCAAAAAGAGTGGTTTGGACTTACCCCGTCTGTGCAGCGGATCGGTTGAGGACTTTCTCCACGCTGTTCATCAGCTCCTGCGGGCTGAAAGGCTTGGCGATGTAATCATCTACCTTCGCGATGTGCAAACCGAGGACTTTATCAATACTCTGCGCTTTGGCGGTCACCACAATCACCGGGATACGCCGGGTGTGTTCGTCGGCCTTCATTTGCTGGTATACTTCCCAGCCATCCATATCCGGCATCATCAGATCGAGAAGGACCAGATCGGGCAAGTTCTGCCGGATCATCTTTAATCCCTCGACGCCACCGTTTGCGCCTTTCACATCAAAACCACGTCGACCCAGAATGAGTCGGATCAGGTCGATCATTTCAGGTTCGTCTTCGATGCATAAAATGCTTTTTAACTTTGCATTCATCAGGATGCCTGTTCGAAGTTTACCATAGCGGAGCGGTCCTGCAGAAACACTTGCGAGACAATTGCAATGAAGATCATCACATGGAACGTCAACGGTCTGCGGGCGGTGCTGAACAAGGGTGCGCTGAAGTGGGCCTGGGATCAACAGCCGGATATTCTGTGCCTTCAGGAGATCAAGGTCCGTCCGGACCAGTTGAACGATGCCCAGCGTAACTTTCCGGGCTATCAGGTGATCTGGAATCCCGCCGAAAAAGCCGGGTACAGCGGCGTAGCGACATTTTTGCGAGAGCCCTGCATGGAGCACTGGCTGGGGTTGAATGCGCCCCTTTTCGATGTGGAGGGACGGCTGATCTCCACGCTGCATAACGGGTTCCGCATGTTCAACGTTTATTTTCCCAGCGGCCAGCGTGGCTGGGAGCGGGTCGAATACAAGCTTGACTTTTATGCCCATCTCCTGAGCGTGTGCGACCGCTTTCACGCCCACGGGGAGAATCTCATCGTTACCGGGGATTTCAATACGGCTCATATGCCCATTGACTTGAAAAACCCAAAGCAAAATCAGAGGACCTCCGGCTTCTTGCCCGAGGAGCGTGCCTGGGTGCAGAAATTCCTGGACCATGGCTTTGTGGACATTTATCGCCATCTCTACCCGGACCGGGTGCAATACACCTGGTGGACCTTCCGTGCTACTGCCCGCGAGCGACGGGTGGGCTGGCGCCTGGATTACTTCCTGGTCTCAAAGGGACTACTTCCCCGGGTCCAGGACGTCATTATCCACGAAGAAGTGCCGGGATCGGATCATTGTCCGGTTGAGCTCGTTATTAAGTAAGAGCAGAGCTACTTTTGGCGTCCAGACAGTAAAAAAGGGGTATATTAGAGAAATGTATAAGATTTTCGATGGGGCTACTCCTGTGATGCCCATGTTGGTATAATCCTCTCGCAATTATGATTTGGAGGCAGAGTGAATCCTAGAAACCAATCGTTTGTTGTCACCTTATTGTTGATTATTGCGGCAGTCGCCATGGTGGTGATGGCTGTTCAGCGGGAGTCGGGATCGCAAGAGTCTTTGACAATCAATGAAGTAGCACGCGATATCAAAGCGGGCAAAGTCGCCCGCGTCGTGATTGAAGATAATGACACCCTGCGGGTCATCTATACAGATGGAGATGCGGAGGGTGTTGAGTCTTATAAGGAAACCGATTCGACGCTGGTAGAGCAGCTGCTGGCGCTCGGGGTCGCTGCCGAGGAGCTCTCGCCCGAGAGTGTGAGAATCGAAGTCAAGCCACCGTCACAGTGGGCAGGCATCGTCAGCGGGGCGCTGTATATCCTGCCGATCCTGTTTATGGCGGGTGTGCTGTGGTTTATCTTCCGCCAGGCGCAGGGCAGTAACAATGCCGCCATGTCCTTTGGTAAGTCCAGGGCGCGCATGTTCAGTGGGGAACATCCCACTGTTACTTTCCAGGACGTTGCCGGCGTAGAGGAATCCAAGCAGGAGCTGGCAGAGGTGGTCGAATTTCTCAAGGAGCCGCAGAAGTTCATCCAGCTCGGCGCTCGTATTCCGAAAGGTGTGCTTCTGGTGGGACCTCCCGGTACCGGAAAGACCCTGCTGGCAAAAGCGGTCTCCGGTGAGGCGGGCGTCCCGTTCTTCTCCATTTCCGGCTCCGAATTCGTCGAAATGTTCGTTGGCGTCGGCGCCAGCCGCGTCCGCGACCTGTTCGACCAGGCGAAGCGCCATTCCCCCTGTATTGTCTTCGTAGACGAAATCGATGCGGTCGGTCGCCAGCGCGGCGCCGGGCTCGGCGGCTCCCACGATGAGCGCGAGCAGACGCTAAACCAGATGCTGGTGGAGATGGATGGCTTCGATACCGATACCAACATTATTATCATCGCCGCCACGAACCGCCCCGACATTCTCGACCCGGCGCTGCTGCGTCCCGGTCGTTTTGACCGCCGCGTAACGCTTGACCGTCCCGATATGAAGGGCCGCGAGGCGATCCTGAAGGTGCATGTCAAGGGCAAGCCATTGGAGCCGAGTGTCGATCTGGCATCTCTGGCGCGGGGCACGCCCGGTTTCGTGGGCGCGGACCTTGAGAACCTTGTCAACGAAGCGGCGATCCTGGCTGCCCGCCGCAATAAGAAGTCCATCGGTCAGCAGGATCTGGAAGAGGCGATCGAGCGTGTCGTAATGGGTCCCGAGCGCAAGTCTCGGCTGATCTCAGATGAAGAGAAGCGCATTATCGCTTATCACGAGGCTGGCCACGCCGTGGTGATGAATGCCATTCCGGAGGCCGATCCGGTCCAGAAGATCACTATTGTCGGCCGCGGGCAGGCGGGTGGACTCACCTGGTACCGCCCCGAGGATGACCGCATCCTGACCTCTCGCAAGAAGATGATCGCCTCGCTGGCAGGTCTTCTGGGCGGACGCGTCGCAGAAGAGCTCGTCTTCGACGATATTACCTCGGGCGCGTCGAACGATATCGAGCGTGTCACCCAGGTGGCGCGTATGATGGTCACCCGCATGGGTATGTCCAACGAGATGGGCTTGATGACGTACGGTCAGAAAGAGGAATTGATCTTCCTCGGCCGTGAGATTTCCGAGCAGCGTGACTATTCAGAAGCTGTGGCGGAGCGTATTGATGCGGAGGTCCGTAGACTCGTAGATGATGCCTACAAGCTGACCAAGAAGCTGCTGACCAAGTATCGCGACCGCCTCGACGCAGTTGCGCAGAAGCTTCTCGAAGTAGAAACCCTGACTCGCGAGGAGTTCGAAGCGATCTTCCCGCCGCCCGCTCCGAAGAAGAGTGGCACGCCCCAGGTTATCAGCATGGGTGCGTAGAGAAAGTGCACAAGTAGACAGGTAGATAAAGTAAGGGCCTTCCGAAATCGGGAGGCCCTTTTTACTTTGCTATGATCTGGCTACCTGTTTACTTAATTGACTGACTCTTTATGCTGCCTCACCAGCTCGCGTCTCAGGATCTTGCCAACCGTCGTCTTAGGTAGCTCGTTCCTGAATTCGTAGTGCGAAGGGACTTTATAAGGCGCCAGGTGCTCCTTGCAATGCGCCTTGAGTTCTTCGACGGTCAACGACTCGCCGGGCTTGACCACGATCCAGGCTTTGACCGTCTCGCCGCGGTTCGGGTCCGGGATGCCGCCGACGCCCACTTCCAGCACCTTGGGGTGCGAGGCGATCGCTTCCTCCACCTCGCGCGGCCAGACCTGAAATCCGCCCGGTTTGATGAGCTCCTTCTTGCGATCTACAATGTAGAAGTAGCCGTCTTCGTCCATGCGGGCGATGTCGCCAGTGAACAGCCAGGTCTTGCCATCTTTCATCTGGCGCAGGGTATTGGCTGTTTCGGTCGGCATATTGTGATATCCCTTCATCACCTGCGGACCGTGCAGGGCGATCTCGCCGATTTCGCCCTGGGGAACTTCTGTTTCCCCATCGTCGAGGCTGATAATTTTGACTTCCACGTTGGGCAAAGGCATTCCAATCGAGCCGGTCTTATTGATCCCTATGAGAGGGTTGCAATGTGTCGCGGTGGGCGCTTCGGATAGCCCGTAGCCTTCGAACACCTTCCCGCCCGTAAGCTTCTCGAATTGCTCCTTGGTCTCCCTCATCAGGGGCGCGGATCCGGAGATGCAGGCTTTGATCGAGGACAGGTCATATTTTCCGGCTTTTACATCCGGGTGGTTGTTGATGGCATTGTAAAGCAGCGGGACGCCGGGGAAAATGGTGGTTTTATACTTGCTGATATTCTCAAGCACATCCTTAAGATCGCGCGCATTGGGTACCATCACCATGCTTGCCCCCATGGACATTGCCACGCTCATCCCTGCCACCATCCCGTAAACATGGAAGAGGGGAATTCCCATGAGAAAAAGCTCTTTCCCATCTTCCGAGTTTACGAACCAGGCCCTCATCTGCACAGTATTTGCCACCACGTTGCGATGCAGGGCAATGGCGCCTTTGGGGACACCGGTCGTGCCGCCGGAATATTGGAACAGGGCTGTGTCATCCGGGGCTACCTGGACGTTAGGTCGCGGTGAGTTCTCGTGCTTTTTGAGCAGGTCCTTCATCCATACGTCGCCCTCTGCCAGTGAGTCGATGTGATGACCTTCCTTTTTTTCCTTCGCCAGCGTGAAGAGAATTCGCAGCAGTGGCGGCAGGGACTCCTTGATATTGGAGACGATAATCCGCTTGAGCTTGGAACGCTCGCGCACTGTCTTCAAAACGTTGTAAAAGCGCGTGAGCGTGAACATTATCTCGATGTTGGCGTCATTGACGGGGATCAATACCTCATCCGGCGGGTAGGTCGGGTTGACCGCCACGACCACACCGCCAGCCTTCAAAATGCCGAAATAAGCAATCACGAACTGCGGCGTATTAGGCATGAAGATTCCGACCCGGCTGCCTTTTTTCACGCCCATCTCGACCAGGGCAGCTGCCATATTGTCAGACAGGGCGTTCATCTCTTTATATGAAATGACCGCGCCTTTGAAGATTGTGCAGGCGCGGTCAGGATATTTTCGCGCCGCTTCCTCCAAAAAATAGAATAATGGCGCTTCCGGATATTCGATTGTGTGCGGCACTCCCTTGTCGTAATGAGCCAGCCACGGGCGCTCGTTCATGATGCCTCCTCTCTATGGTTAATGTCAGTATATACAAGGAAGAATCAAAAGTCAACCAACCGCCGGTCGGTTTTTGTGCGTGGTCCGATCAAACTTTCCCTTTGTTATAATTGGCTTATGATGGGTTGGACAACAAATGTGTATGCATTGCTCCCGCATCC
>DATHTH010000419.1:0-6691 GCA_035463495.1 Anaerolineales bacterium
CGACATCTATCATCAGGTGGAAGATGCCCTGCTTGCCTCGACGGCCGGCGAAGATGATGTGCGTGTGCGCCGCGCAGCCTTGGAAGCCTTAGGCTATTCTTCTCGTCCCGAGGTGGCTACGCTGATTGAATCCGCTTTCCAGCGCCAGGACCCCAACTGGCAGACCAGCGCCCTGATTGCGATGGGCCGCTCGGCGGACGACCGCTGGTTGGACGAGGTAATGCTTTCGCTGGTCCATGTGGATGACCGCATCCGCAAAGCTGCGGTCCAGGCGGCGGGCGAGCTGTCGCTGCAGCCGGCGCGACCGATCCTGCTCAAGATGCTCAGCGAAGAGGAAGACGCCGGGGTGCTGAGTGCGGTGATCTGGTCGCTTTCCCAGATTGGCGGGGAGGACGTGCGCACTTATCTCGTAAATCTCCTCGACCAGCTCGAAGACGAGGAGCAGATCGAGTTCCTCGAGGAGGCGCTGGATAACCTGGCTTTCACCGAAGACCTCGACCGCTTCGACTTACTGTCCTACGACCCTGACGAGGAGCTGACAGAAATTGACGGGGAAAATGACGACAAGTAGATTGTAGTCACGTTTGGGCCTGGCATCCCCGCGTGGAACGCAGGCGAGAGCGTGACAATTACAGGTAATGGCGGGTTGAAAGCCCACCCGACGGTTTATAGGTCACGGAGACGTTATAATCTCCGTGACTTTTGATTGGGTCAAGCACATGTCCTTTTCCGTCCTGGCGGCCACGTTTGCCAACAACATCCTTCCCATCATATTGCTCAGCGGAGCCGGATTTGCACTCGGAAAACTTCTGCACATTGATCCCCGCAGCCTCGGGCGGGTCGTGTTCTATGTGTTCAGCCCGGTGCTGATCTTTGATGTGCTGGTACAAAATCAGCTTAGACTGACGGATGCTGCAGTCGTTATTGTCTACGCGTTGTGCTTCATCTTTGTGATCGGAGCCCTGACGTTTGTAGTCGGATATTTTCTCAAGCTCGATCGCCCGGCATTGGTCGCCATCCTGATCACGACCATGTTCGCCAACACCGGTAACTATGGCTTGCCTCTGGTGTCCTTCGCCTTTGGCGAAGAAGCTCTGTCATATGCGGGCATTTACTTCATCACAACGACCGTGCTGTTTTATACCTTTGGTGTGTTCCTGGCATCGCTGGGGCATATGAGCTTCCGGGAAGCGTTGGTCGGTATCTTCCGAATTCCCATGATGTATGCGGTTGTGCTTGCCATCCTGATCAACATCTTGAACGTCGACGTTCCCACGCCGATCTCTCGCGCTGTGGATCTGGCAGCCGGAGGGACGATCCCTCTCATGCTCGTGTTGCTCGGTGTGCAGTTGACGCAGGTGGAATTCTCCGGGAACCAGCGTGCGCTGCAGTTGAGCGTTTCGTTGCGCCTGGTCATCGCTCCGCTGCTTGCCCTGCTGTTCGCCAGCTTGTTTGGCTTGCAGAGTATCTCGCGGCAGGCAAGTGTCACTCAGGCATCCATGCCGAGTATGGTCAGTGCGACCGTCCTGGCGGCTGAGTACAACTTAGACTCCAAACTGGTGACCGCGGTGGTGTTTATCAGCACGCTGCTCAGCCCATTTACGCTCACGCCGCTGCTTGTCTTTCTGGGGCGGTAATGAAGATCATTGCATACGTTTCACTGTTAACGTTCATTTTGATCGCACTCCCTAAATTGCATAGCTCCCGACCCGTCCATGCCCAGTCAAGCATCGAGCTGGAGAATGTTCAGGCGGCTGTCCATTTTGGCGAGCGAATTGTTTTCATTGCCACGGTTACACCCTCGGTGGCTATCCAGGATGTTTCGATTGTCATTTCTGATGAGTCGCAGGGCATTACGCATGTAGAGCCCGTGACCATACAGGAAGATGGACACACAGAATTCCATTTCGATGTGATGGAATTTGCTTTACCTCCATTCACCACCGTGCAGTGGCACTACCGGTTTACGTTTCAGGACGGGAGCACTGCGCAAAGCGAAATATTTTCTGTTCGCTATATGGACAACCGTTTTGACTGGCAAACGATGGAAGCCGAGGGTCTGCAGGTCAGCTGGTATGAAGCAGACGCGAGTTTTGGGCAAGCCGGGCTGAATGCAGCCCGGGAAGGTCTGGAAGCGATCGGCAAATTGCTTCCCCTGAACCTGACCAAGCCCGTTGAGGTTTACATCTACACAGAGCCCGATGATCTGCGCCTCACCCTTACCCCGGGCAGCGAAGAGTGGGTAGCCGGGCATGCCGACCCGGCGCTTGGCGTCGTGATGGTGGCGATCGAGCCGGGCGCAGACCAGAGCATTCTCATGGAGCAGCGCCTTCCGCATGAGCTGATGCACGTAATGCTGTATCGCCGCCTCGGCGCAGGATATGATCATGTTCCTGTGTGGCTGCGTGAGGGCATGGCGACGCTGGTGGAGCTATATCCCAATCCAGACTATGAGTATGTCCTGGGCGAGGCAATAACCGGTAATCACCTGATTCCTTTACACAAGTTATGCAACTCCTTTCCAGCCGGCGCGGGTCAGGCGTTTCTGGCGTATGCCCAATCCCGCTCGTTCACGCAGTACCTGCTTGGTATCTACGGCTCGACGGAACTCTTAAATCTCGCAATCAGCTATGGCGACGGCGTGGACTGTGAACGCGGACCTAATCGGGTCTTTGGCGCGCCGCTTTCCAGGTTGGAAACCGATTGGCTTTCTTCTATCTCAGAACAGAATTTTCTCCTGCCTGCATTGCAAAGCATTGCCCCGTATCTGGTGTTGCTATGTCTGGTATTGATCATTCCGCTGATTGGGATTGTAAGTACATTCCGTAAAAGAGGAAACCATCATGGACGAGAAACCTATGTCAGAAAGTGAGAAGACAGTCCGAGCGCACGTCTGGGTCAAGGGACGCGTGCAGGGCGTTGGCTTTCGCGCTCATGTGGAGTACAGCGCTCGCAAGATCGGCGGGCTCACCGGATGGGTACGCAATGTCGGCTATGATACGGTGGAAGCGGTGGCAGAGGGAGAGCAAGCCAGCGTGGAGCGCCTGGTCGAGGCGATCAAAGCTGGTCCGCGCGGCTCGCGCGTGGATGAGACAAAGGTCGAGTGGGAGCAGCCGACCGGAGAATTTAACCAGTTTGGGGTGAGGAGAAGCCTGTGAAGCGGGTTAGGAGGTCAGCTTATCGTACTTCTTGCGGACCTCGCGGATGTCCTCCCACATCAATGCTTTGGGGGAGCCGGGCTCTCTTGTGGGATTACGAAGCAGATACGAGGGATGAAAGATAGGCATGATCCAGCGTCCGTCCGTCTCCGTCCACTTGCCGCGCAGGCTGGTGATGCCGGTCTTGCCCAGCACCGACTGGCAGGCGACGTTTCCCGTCAGCAGGATGACCTTCGGGTCCACAAAGCGGATAATTTCAAAGACATAGGGACGGTAGTACTCGATTTCCTCGGTGGTGGGCTTGCGAAACGCTTTGCCGTCTTCCCCCGGCGGCATACGGAACACAGAGTTGGTGATGTAAACATCCTTTTCCGGGTCGAAGTCTGCGGACTGAAGGACCTTGTCCAGCATCTGCCCGGCGCGTCCCACAAACGGCTTGCCTTTGACGTTTTCTTCGGGTCCCGGTGCTTCCCCGATGATCAGTAACCTGGCTTCCGGGTTGCCGCGGCTGATGACGATGTTGGTGCCGGCATCCGCCAGCGGATCGTCCTTCATACGCTTCAAGGCTTTGATCACATCGTCCAGCGAATCAAAGCGGCTGGCTTTCGAGTTGAACATGTCGAATTGAGTCATGCTTTCCTCGGGAAATTATCATGAGTTCACAAATGTAGTGATTTGTGAGCTTCTGATGATGGATTGAAGCAAATTGTACCCCTATTATGCAAATCCCAGCCCTCTTTCTTTTAAGGATACCCACCGCCCATGCCCGATGACCAGATGATCAAGCACTTCCACATCCAGGAGCTTGCCAGCCTGGACGATCGCCCGTGTCACCGCGACATCGTCCGGGCTGGGCGTAGGATCGCCGCTGGGGTGGTTGTGGATCACGATCAATGCCGAGGCGTTTTTGCGGATGGCTTCCTTGAACAATTCACCCACACGGACCTGGGAAGAGTTGACCGAACCTTTATAGACTTCCACGGTTTCCATCACGCGGTTCCTGCGGTCGAGCAGGATCACACGCAAATGCTCCTGCTCGAGGGCGGACATTTCGTACTGGACGAGCGCCGCGGCATCGGCCGGGGAGTTGATGGCGGCGCGCTCTTCAGGCGACTCCAGGGGCAGGCGCCTACCCAGCTCGATGGCGGCTTTGATCTGCGCCGCTTTGGCATCCCCGAGGCCATGTTGTTTCTTCAGATCTTCGAAAGGCGCCCGATGCAGTCCGGTGAGTCCCTTGAATTGATTGAGCAATCGCTGCCCAACGGTGACGGCGCTTTCGCCTCTTACCCCAACGCGTAAAAGGATGGCAAGTAGCTCAGCATTGCTCAATGCCTGCGGACCCAGGGATGCCAACCGCTCGCGCGGCCGGTCGGCTTCGTGCAGGTCCATGATGCGGTACACAGGGGGTGCGGTGATGTCTGCCATGCTGTTGGTTTCCTTGAAGAGAGATGTAATCCTATTCTACCGGGAAGTCCTGGCGCGCCGGTTTTCAAAGTCTTAACGATCCGAAGACGTCGAATACCTCAACGGGAAGAAAGTCTGCTTGACATCCCCTCCTGCCTCAAGTAGAATGTCCTTCGCCTTGTTGATGGGCCTGTAGCGCAGTTGGGAGCGCGCCTCAATCGCACTGAGGAGGTCAGGGGTTCGAATCCCCTCAGGTCCACCTGTTCAGTGATCAGTCGACAGTCATCAGTCACTGAACACTGGTCATTAACAATCGATGACTGAAAGCCGGGCCCATAGCGCAGTTGGGAGCGCGTCTCAATGGCATTGAGAAGGTCGGGGGTTCGAATCCCCCTGGGTCCACACAATAGAGGTCAGATTTCTGACCGACAAAAGTCAGGACAGGAGTAGTAGGTCGTCCCGTCAGCGAGAAGGGAAAGCCAGGTGTGAGCCCTTCACCGGCATCGAACGGGAATGCCAGTTCAAAAGACTGAACTCGCCTGTTATCCTTCCCAGAAGGGAGACTGGAGTGGTGAACGTAGCCAAGCTGCGGAGTAGCCATTCCCGGGCTAGCCCGTTATCGCAAATAAAGAGCGTTTGAATGTTGGAAGGTTCAAGCTTGTAACCCTCAAACCTTCAACCGAATTCGGGTGGTACCGCGGAGTAACCCTTCGTCCCTGATGTGGATGAAGGGATTTTTTGTTTTATAGAGTCGTAGACTGCTTGAAGGGCATGCTCGACACCATCGGCAAGCCGACGGACTCCAAAATCAAGAAGGAGGCACACATGAAACGCATATTTCGAATTAACTATGTCTTCTGGAAAGAAGTGTCTCTTCTCTTCGACTGGGCTCACACCGTCCCGGTGTTCCTTCGGGAGAGCGAGCTTCCACGCCTCAGTACTCTCCAATCGCATTCCACTTGAACCTGTAAACTCGAAACCTGATACTCACACGAATGAGGCAAGAATGAATGAAGCAAAAGAAAAGATAGAAACGAAAAAAGATAGAGCCTACCAACCGGCTGCCCTGGAGAAAAAATGGCAGGCGCAGTGGGATGCGGACAAGCTGTACCGCGCGGTGATTGACGAGACCAAACCCAAGCACTACGCATTGACGATGCTGCCCTACCCCAGCGGTGACCTGCACATCGGTCACTGGTATGCCATGACGCCCTCCGATGCCCGGGCGCGTTTCAAGCGGATGCAGGGCTACAATGTCATGTTCCCGATGGGCTTCGACGCATTCGGCTTGCCCGCCGAAAACGCGGCGATCAAGGAAGGCATCCATCCCATGAAGCGCACGGGCGAGAACATCGAGCAGATGCGCAGGCAGTTGCGCTCGATGGGTGCCATGTTCGACTGGGAGCGGGAAGCCGTCTCCTCGGATCCCGACTATTACAAGTGGACCGAGTGGTTCTTTATCAAGCTCTATCAGATGGGGCTGGCATATCGCAAAATGTCCGCGGTGGACTGGTGCCCGAAGGACAATACGACGCTGGCGCGCGAGCAGGTGATTGGGGAAGAGCGCCTGTGTGAGCGCTGCGGCACGCCGGTCATCAAGAAGGAGCTGGAGCAGTGGTTCTTCCGCACCACAAAATACGCCGAGGAACTGCTGCACTTCGAGGGTATCGACTGGCCCGAGCGTGTCAAGACGTTGCAAACAAACTGGATCGGTCGCAGTGAAGGTGCCTCGGTGACCTTCAAGACTGAAGCTGGCGACCCCATCGAGATCTTCACCACCCGCCCGGACACGCTGTGGGGCGCGACCTTTATGGTCTTTTCACCGGAGCACCCGCTGGTGGAGGAGATCACCACGCCCGAGCATCAAGCCGCCGTGACGGAGTACAAGGCGCAGGCTGCCCGCCAGTCCGATATCGAGCGCGAGGCAGTTGACAAGGAAAAGACCGGGGTGTTCACCGGCGCGTATGCGGTCAATCCGGTAAATGACGAGCGGATTCCCATCTGGATTGCCGACTATGTTTTGATGTCCTACGGCACCGGTGCGATCATGGCGGTCCCCGCGCACGATGAACGTGACTTTGCTTTTGCGCGTAAGTACGGACTGTCTGTCATTCCTGTGATCCAGCCCG
>DATHTH010000420.1:0-3818 GCA_035463495.1 Anaerolineales bacterium
GCCCGCATTTCGGGTGCGAATAGCGCCGCCATTTTGAAGCCTTCCGGTTCTGCCAGGAAGGGAAAAAGCCCTATCCACATGCTGTTGAGCACAGGTCCAATCTTTGACTGCAACAGGTAGATCAGCAGGAGCAGGGGAATAATCAGCCACCACAGCCGCTTATCCTTCTGCCCTGATTTCGGTGAGACGGGATGGTTCAGCCGGAACCGGCGGCGAATGGTCTCGAACCGGATGTTCCCTTCTTCCCGGTAGAGGATCAGCATCGAGAGCAGGAATTCCCATACCAGCCCGACCGTCAGTAATTTGATCCTCAGCAGGCCGGCATCTACGGGCGAGAGACCAGCGCTCATCGCCGGGTAGACCAGCCAACCAAGCACCCACATCGGCACGCCCGCAGCCAGCCAGATTCCAAGGATCTGTCCGAGGGTATATTGACCTGTTTCCTGCTCAAGGGCTACTTGAGCTGGACTGTATTGATCTTTT
The DNA here is from genome assembly GCA_035463495.1 of Anaerolineales bacterium. Classification (GTDB taxonomy): domain Bacteria; phylum Chloroflexota; class Anaerolineae; order Anaerolineales; family Villigracilaceae; genus Defluviilinea. Next base: position 484 of record DATHTH010000420.1, read on the forward strand.
GCGATCGTTGTCGTCATTTCGAATCTCCTTATATATGAACACAGGTATCTTATGTACTTTGTTGATGTCCATGCTCCATCAATACGGGTTGATCCGTTTTTATTGGAGCGCTGGACCGCATCACGACAAAGAGCATAACAACCCACCAGAGCGCAACATATACCCACCACAAGCGCAGGTAATATTCACCGACCTGGTGTGGGAACAGGAATCCGGCAAACTGGTTGGTAACTCCGTGCAGCAATGCAAGCAGGAGCAGGCTGGCCTTTGCATTGTTATAGATCCAGGTATAGAGGATTGAAAATGCAAGCGTGAGTCCCAGGAATTGGAGTGGAGGTCGTAGACCCATCGGATCGCTGATCATTAAGGGCAGATGCCAGCTCCACCAGATCAAGCCAATGATCAGGCTGGCAACCAGGGGCGAATATTTCGCCTGCAAGCGCGGCAGGAAAAATCCGCGCCAGCCCGGCTCTTCGGTGAATGGACCAGCTATCAGGGTCGTGATCAGAAGATTAGGAATTAATGAAAGAAGCCCACTGATCGCAAACGCGGAAGCCGGTGGGACAGGCGCACCCAGGGCAGCATTTAGATAGACAGCTGCAAAGGCGATCCCGATCGGAACAAGAAAGGCAAATGCATACCAGCGTAACCCGACCCGCCAGCGGAACATATCGGCCAGCAAACTTTTTATGCCGGCCAGGCCTCGCGTCAGACCCAATACGATCAGGACAGAAAGCAGCGGTCCCCAGGGAATCATCGGAGTGCTATTCGGGTTCATCAAGGTCAATGGCCAGATAAACCACGAAAGCGCAAAAGACAGGAAGAGAAACACTGCAATTTCGTTACGTCTAAGCCAGTTCATGATATTTTCCTTTCTAATGTAAAGTCTTGATGACTGGTCTTGGCTCGAACCGTATACAACACAAACCCACTATTCTCGACAGAGGATATTCATGCTCCCGCCTCCACCCTGGAGCGGATGATGTTGCCTTGCTTGTGGGCGCGCCAGAGAAGGAAAATGCCAACCAGGAGTCCGAGTGCAATGGTTATGAGGGAGGCTTCGATGCCAAAGGCTCCGCCTGTTAGCCAGTCTGGCCCCGTGAACGTGGAGCGCAGGATCCCTGACTCTGCTCCATTTCCGGAGACGACGGAGCCGAAGATCCCGCCTTGCGTGAAGTTGCCGGCAAAGTGGATCCCCATGGGCAGCCAGAGGCGCCGCGTCAGCATGAAGGCTGCGCCCATCGTAAGACCGGTCTGGAGCATGATGCCGATGACACCAATGATGGTCGCATCCTTGTTCATCAAGTGCAGACCGCCAAAGATGGCAGCGGAGATGACCAGTGCCATCCAGGATCCGAGGCTCCGCTCGATCCCTCTGAAGAGCACGCCGCGGAACAGGATCTCCTCGAAAACCGCCGCGCTGATCCCAAAGAAAAGCGGCGGCAGCAATACGCTCAAGCTGTTCATTCCAGCGACCTTGTACGCGCCCGCCATCGCCAGGATCGCTATGACGCTGCTAAAGAATAAACTGCCAATCACGATCCCCTGAACGGTCTCCCGGACAGCGCCAAAGGGGCTAAGCTCGGTCATCTGCCTGCGCTCGATGAAATGCACGAATATGTAATATGCCCCGCAGGCAATCGGGATGGTAAATGTCACTGCCGCGATACTCCTCCCTAACCTGGAGAGGTCCAGGGACATGATAAAGATTTGTCCCACGGCGACCGGTAGAAAGACGATCAGAAAGCCCAGGATCAAGCGGATCAGCGGAAGCTGGCTGACTTTCTGCATCGTGCTAACAGGTAGAGTTGAATGAGTGTCCACAATTGTTCTCCTTCTCCGCATTCGGGTCTGTGGACCCATCACCTGCCACGCAGGACAAGTTTCCGGGTCCACTCGACGGCGGATCGATTTTTCTTCAGGCGGAAGCCTTCTCGTCCAGAGCGCCCGAACGATATGCCGGTTCTTCCGCCGGACGATATCCCATGCGACCGCGGGTCAGTACGGTTACGACCAGCATGAAGATGCCGTTGGCGAGGATCACGCCGGTATAGAGCTCGACCATGATCTGCAGGTCCACTGGTCCAACCAACATAGAAATGAGGTTTGACGATCCATTGATTGCCCCATGCAACAGCATGGCGATGAAGAGACTTCCGCGGGTATGGTTGTAGACCCAGGTATATATGTACGCAGTGACTACAGCCGCTGCGATCTCCAGACCAAAGAAGGACAGCGGCTGACCTCCAAACGCGATATTGGGTACGTGCCACAGTGCCCAGAACAGACCGAGAAAGAGACTTCCCAGCAGGGGACCGTGCTTTGCCTGGATCCTTGGCAGGGCGAAACCGCGCCAGCCTGGCTCCTCCGCCAGACCCGTCTCGATCGCGATACGGGCGACCACGGGAAGGAAGAAGGTGAAGAACAGCGGCCAGTTCTGTGCCAGGATCGAGAAAATGGGAGTTCCTGAGGTGATCCGGTAGCCGGAGAGAATGATGAGTGGCACGGCCACGAGCGCAAAGAGATACCACTGTACGCCCACACGCCACTGGACCAGCCTGCGGAGCAGATCTCCCACTCCCTGCCGGCCCTGTGTGACAGCCAGGACGATGAGGGCAGCTACTGCCGGGCCCGCGGTGGAAACCTGGTTCAACACAAAGCCAAGAGGACCGTCCGGCTGCAGCACGCCGCTCTGGATGGCGATGATCGCGCCGAACAATATGCCGTAGGTGATGCCGTACGCCAGTAACCCATAGCCCCACATGGGATGTCTGGCCAGCCAACTCGCGCGCTGATCTCTTTGCGATTCAATGGCAGAGGTTAAGGTTGTAGACATTTTTTATTCTCCTCATTACCATCATTGCGAGGAGGGCGTTCTTCCCGACGAAGCAATCTCATGTTATTTGCACAAGAAATTTCTCATGCGGTTGCTTCCTTTCAGGATGCTTCGCAATCGCTCCGCTCGCCATGACGGAAAAACGTTTTTGAAACGAGTTTTACACACCCATTCACCCGATCAGTGGAAAGATCAGGCTTCCGTAGACGATATGCCAGATGATGTAGTAGCCCATGCGCAGCGTAAAGGAGGCCAGAAATCCATAGCGGCGGAAGACGTAGGCCTGGGCCACGCCCATGGGGTAGTTCGTGAGCAAGACCGGCAGGAACAGCGTCACGAAAAATGGACCAAAATTTGCCATCACTTCGGGAGTCATTTGCCCGATCAGCTGGAAGAGCGGCTCTAACAGGGAAAGTACGATCGCCAGAACCCAGAAGGTTTGTTCCTGCCAGCGCTTCTTCAGAATGACATAGGAGATCAGCCAGAGCAGCACCGGGAA
>DATHTH010000421.1:0-5029 GCA_035463495.1 Anaerolineales bacterium
ATTTGACACGCCCAATTTCATCCGTTATAAGGTTTGTATGAATTTGACAAAGAAACTGGCCGGGCTGTGCCTGAGCCTGGTCATTGCTGCCTGCCAGAGTCTGCCCGTTCCCCTCCCCGAATCTCTACCAATTACAACAGCTGTGGTGACCGATACGCAGGGACCTCCGCCGACGAATACACCCCCGCCGACGCCCACCCCGCTCCCTACGCTGGAGCCGGTGGTCCGCATCGACACGGGCGACCAGGCGCTGTTCTTCGGCGCCTATGACCGGGCACGTGAGCAGTACCGTACAGCGCTTAACGACTCCAGGGAGGATGCCATCAAAGCCGCGGCGTTATGGGGACTCGGGCGGACTGAGGTGGCAGACGGCCGCTATCAGGAAGCCATTAACGAGCTTACCAACCTCATCGACAGCTATCCCGACTCGACGTATGCTGCGCGCGCTCACTTCCTGCTGGGTCAAGCCTATGGGGGATTGGAGCAGTATCAGCAGGCTGCAGATGCCTATGAAACCTATATGACGCGCGTCCCCGGTGTGCTGGACGGTTACGTTCAGCAGTATCGCGGGGATTCGCTCTATGAAGCCGGCAATCTGACAGAGGCGCAGAATGCCTACAATGCTGCGCTGAGCGCCTCCCGCCTGGACGATGGACTTGACCTGCGGATCAAGATCGCGGAAGCCCGCGCCGAATTCGGGGATTACGCCGGCGCGCTGACTCTCTACGATGAGATTTACAACAGTACCTCCAACGATTACATCAGAGCCCAGATGGAATATTATGCCGGCAACGCGCACATCGAGCTGGGACAGGTGGAGGAGGCGCATGCGCGCTATCTGCATACCGTCGAGAGTTATCCGTTATCCTATTATTCTTACCTCTCCCTGGTCAAGCTCATCGACGCGGGCGTGCCCGTGGACGAGCTGGACCGCGGGCTGGTGGATTACTTCGCCGCGCAGTATGACGTGGCGCTGGTAGCCTTCGACCGCTATATCGCCGCTAACCCGGCCAACGATGGCACGCCGCATTATTACCGCGCCCTGACGCTACGCGACCTGCAGCGTACGCAGGAAGCGATCGATGAGCTTGCCTTTTTCATCACCGCCACACCGGAACATCCCCGTTTGGTGGAGGCATGGGAGGAAAAGGCATTCCTGGAGTGGGCTGTGCGGGGAGATTATGAAGCAGCCATTCAGACCCTGCTGGATTTCGTCGCCGCGTTCCCAGCCTCCGCCTCGGCGCCAGACTTTCTGATGAACGCGGCACGGGTCACCGAGCGGGCAGGCAATCTTGAAGAAGCGGCTTCCACCTGGGAACGGATCGCGGATGAGTATTCCACGAGCGAGCATGTACCCCTCGCTCTCTTTCTGGCAGGAATTACTCGTTATCGCCTGGGGAGTTCTGAAGAAGCACTGCCCACCTTCCAGCGCAGCCTGCTGCTCGCCACAGAGCCGGGGGATAAAGCTCGCGCTCATCTATGGATCGGCAAGATCCAGCAACAGCAGGGGGACAGCACCGCAGCGCAGTCCTCATGGCAGCAGGGACAGGCGGCAGATCCGGCGGGCTACTACGGGCTGCGGGCGCGCGACCTGCTCACCGGGCGTGCACCATTTGAAATCCCTCCATCGACAAATTTGAACCCGGATCTGGAGAAAGAACGTAAGGAGGCTGAGTCCTGGGTTCGGGTGACGTTTGGTTTACCGATTGACACGGACCTGACGGGCCCCGGGTCCCTGGCGCAGGATCCGCGCTTTGTGCGGGGCACAGAGCTCTGGGAGCTGGGCATGTATGAGGAGGCGCGCGTTGAGTTCGAGGCGCTGCGCGAGTCCGTTACTGGAGATGCCGCCGCAAGCTTCCGGCTTGCCAATCATCTGCTGGAAATCGGGCTGTATCGCTCCGCCATTTTTGCGGCGCGTGAAGTCTTGACTCTGGCAGGCCTGGAAAGCCAATCGGAATCGCTGACCGCTCCCGACTATTTCAACCACCTGCGCTACGGGCTGTATTACCACGACCTGGTGATCGGGGAGGCGCAAAATTACGGGCTGGACCCGGTTTTGCTGTTCAGCGTGATACGCCAGGAAAGCCTCTTCGAAGGATTTGTCCGTTCGAGCGCGGGGGCACATGGATTGATGCAGGTCATCCCGGCGACCGGCGAGCAGCTTGCGACCGAGCTTGCCTGGCCCCCCGATTATGACTCCCAGGACCTGTACCGGCCCATTGTCAGCGTGCGGTTTGGCGCTTATTACCTCGATAAGAACAGGGATCTGATGGATGGCAATCTCTACCCCGGACTGGCCGCTTACAACGCCGGACCCGGTAACGCCCTCGCCTGGCGAGAGCTGGCTGGAGATGACCCCGACCTGTATCTGGAGGTGGTCCGCTTTCAGGAGACGCGCAATTACATTCGTTTTATCTATGAGATTTTCAGCACGTACCGGAGTCTATACAGTCCCACGGGATAAGCGCCGAACGCTACGCGTAGCGGTAGGAGCATAGCGCAAAAAGAGACGGTCACCCGCTTTTCAGGTAACCGTCTCTTTTTATTCTTTTTATCTACCCTACATGTGCCAGGATGCGCTGGTGGGCAGTCTCGGCATCCATGTCGATGATCGAGACCAGCTTGTCGCGTCCGGTGAGCCCTGCCACAATATCCAGGCGCGATTTGGGCACGCCAAGAACCTCCGCGAGAAAAGAGATCAGGGTCTCATTCGCCTCATTGTCCGAGGGAGGCGCCGCGATCCGTACTTTGATCGTCCCGTCGTCCAGCAGCTCTACAATCTCATTGCGGCTGGCGCGCGGTGTCACGCGCACGGCAAGGGCGGATCCTTTTTTGCCACTGTGCAGGTTGAATTTACGCTCGGACATAGTTCACCTCAGAGCCAAGAGGATTCGAATGAGGAGGTTGGATAGGAGCCGAATCAAAATGATCAACACAAGCGGGCTGAGGTCGAGCGGACCGACGAGCGGCACGATGCGGCGGATGGGCGAAAGCATCGGCTCGACAAAACTATCGATGCTACGCCGGATCGGATGATACGGATCCATGAAATAGGAGAGAATAATAGAGACAATGACGAGCAAGACAAGCAATTGGGAAATAGCATTGATGAACAGGATCAAGATCTCAATCACGCTTCACGCTCCATGTCCGATCTGTATTGGCGTGCACCAACAATGGCGGTTCCCACTCGAACCAGGGTGGCACCCTCCTGCACCGCCACCGGGTAATCTGCGCTGGTACCCATCGAAAGCTCATGCCAGTCCGCCTGCGGGAATTGAGAAACCAGGTGATCGCGTAAATTCCTCAAGCGGATGAAGTAACGCCGCGAGTCTTCGGGATCGCTTTCTAGCGGCGGCATGGTCATCAGCCCCTGTACGCGCAGGTGAGGCAGGTTCACGATCGCGGCAACTTCCGGGTGTAGCCCCTCCCATTTGGATTGCTCTGAGGCGTCCCAGCCGGCTTTGCTTTGCTCACCGCCCATATTGAACTCGAGCAGGACCGGCAGCACGCGCCCCCTTTCCCCGGCGAAGCGATCCAGGCGCTGCGCGAGCTTTAAGCTATCGAGCGAGTGTAAAAGTGCAAAATGATCCGCCACAAGACGAGCCTTGCGGCTCTGCACATGACCGATCATGTGCCATTCTACACCACTTTGCGCGGCGAGGGATTGAAGTTTCATGACACCCTCCTCCGCATAGTTCTCACCCAGTATACGCGCACCGGCTTCGATGGCAGCCTGCACGACCTCGACCGGTTGCGACTTCGTGACAACCACGAGGCGAACGTCATCTGCAGCGCGAGCACTTTTGCGCGCGGCGTTCGCGATTTGATCAAGCGTATGCTGATACTTCTCGCGAATGGAGGCGACGAGGTCGGGCATGCGGTTATTATAACGGTGCGCGGTTTTGAGGGATAAGAGTGAAAGTGGATTGCGGCAAGCCGTGCAGCTATTGCAGTGAGATGAGAGCCCCAAAGCGGCCGGTGCGACCTTTTTCGGCGCGGTGCGAGTACCAGTCATCGGTGTGACAGGCGGTGCAGATGCCGGAGACCTCGATACTACCAACACCCGCCCGCTCGAGCGCCAGGCGGTTCGCTTCCCACAAATTGAAGTGAATCTTGCCGCGATGGGACTTGAGAAACAATTCTGACTCATCCCCATGTTTCTGCATGACCTGCAAGATGACATCCGCGCCGATCTCATAATGGTCAGGACCGATCGAGGGGCCGATCCCGGCGATGAGATCGGCAGGTCTGCAGCCATAATTCTTTATCATCGCCTCTACAGTAACGGTGGCGACATCCCGCAGCGTGCCCATCCAACCGGCGTGAGCCAGGCCGACGACGCCCTGACGTGGATCGTGCAGCAAGATCGGCACGCAGTCCGCGAAGCGCATGAAGAGAGTGACATCCACTTTGTCGGTAAGGATAACATCCGCCTGGCGATAGGACTCATCAAGTGAGCGCGGCGAGCGGGCGCAGACGACGTCCGCGCTGTGCACCTGCCAGACGTCGAATATCGTCTCAGGTTCACGGTGTAACGCCTCGAACGAGAGGTTGCGGTTCCAGCGGACGCGCTCCAGATCATCCCCTACCGTCCCGCCGACATTTAAGGAGCCCCAGGGATCGGGGCTCACGCCTCCATGCCGCGTGAAGAGTGCATGGCGTGTCTGAATCGTGTTGAACTGGTAATAACGGAGTCCGTTGTGCTGGTGAAAAGTCATTACACCTACCTCTAAGAGACCGGATGATTTCAGGAAGCAGCCGTCGAGTTGCTCTGCCGGATTGACTCGAACTTCTTGATGAAGAACTGGCGCGTTTCTGCCATGGATTGCTCCATGAATGGAAAAGCAAACCAGGCAGTAGTCACGCCGAACAGCCCGCCGGTGAGCACGCGCAGGAATGGAGTGCTCTCGCGGTACGGCAGAATTGATTGAAGCCACGGCCATTCGATCTGGCTGAATAACTGCGAAAAACCGTCGAGTCCAATTGGGACCATGCCAAGGAGGACCCATAGCATCCAGTGGAGAGG
>DATHTH010000422.1:0-16616 GCA_035463495.1 Anaerolineales bacterium
GTAGATCTGGTTCGGCACACCTTCCCGCGCAAGCGATAGTCCTTCTTCTTCCTGCTGCGTGATTTCAAACGTAGAGTCAGTCGGGTAACCGGCGAGCAGGGTCTGAGTCTCGACATCAAAGACAACCAGTTGATTGAAATATGGAACCGACTGGCTGCGCTCGCTCAACACTGCGGCAAGATCCACATTCGGATCTTGAAAGCGTGAGTCGCTTGCGATCTGCATGGCAAGATTCTGTCCCATCTCAAGAAAGAAGGGCACGTTCTGGGCTGCCAGCTCCGCCGAGCTCTTGAGGCGGTCGCGCATCAGGTTCCGCGCGGCTGCCCCGGCAATGACCCAGTCACCGACCAGGAGTGTCAGGAGCAGGATCGAGATGATGGCGATAGTGCCGAAAGTAAAACGGACCTCGATGCTCTTTTCGGCAGGAGAAGGGTGCAGCATACCGATCCCGCCCCAGCGGTGAGGGAACGCCACGGCAATGACCTGCGCGGCTATACCGGCAATTAATATCTCGCCGGCAAATGCCAGCATGACCACGCCAAGGTTGCTGAGTGCAAAATCCAGCCGTCCACTCAGTGACGTCGCTGTGGACAGCGAAAAGAGGGTGCTGATTACAAACAGCAGCGCATGCGCCAGGATGAGCCCTACAATACTGAATAGAGGCTGCCTTAACAGGCGGTAGAGGAATGTCCGGTAACGCTGCCGGCTCGCGACCGCAAAGATGACCCCCATCAAGCCAAGGTCAAGAACGGTAAAGAGACTGTGTGTATCCCATACGGCGCGCAGCAGACCACTCAGCATACCGAGACCCACAGCCGCAAATGGTCCCAGCAGACCGCCCGCCAGAATCCAGGGAACGGCGGAGAAGATCATCATGGTGGAGCCGGCCGGCTCTTCCGGTATGCCTGGCACGGGCAATGAGGAGCTACTCGCCAATTCAATCCCCAAAAACAGGGTGGCAAAGGGAGTGACAAGGATCAGCGCCGCAAGTATTAACGTCGAGCGTGTGTTCCACTCGACGTGATATTTCCGCCAGGCATAAAGTGCAACCCCCAGCAGACCTGCCAACCCGAGCCACACCAGCCATCCGGCAAGCGGAATGGGGTTCAGGTAGGCAAGATTGGACAACAATGTTGCCAGAAATTGCATGATTAAATCATTATAGCGCCAAATGAGGCGGGGTTATTTCTCTGGATTGGATTTGTAATTGCCCCGGTATGATTCCGGCAGCAGGCGGGCGATAGCTTCCATGATCTGGCGCGTTGCCTCCCGCATAGCTCTCTGGCTTTTCGTCCCCGCATCATCGCCCTCAGCCTGCAGCTTCAGATAAAAAGGCTTCCCCACTGTGAGCGAGACCGGAGCGCGCTTCCAGCGCTTCAGGTGACCAAACACGTTCGAATTCTCGGTGCCTGTCAGCCCAACCGGCACGACCGGCGCGCCCGATTTCAGGGCCAGGAAGGCCGCGCCCGGGTTGCCATCCTCCAGCCCCCCGATCACAGACTGCCTGCCCTCCGGCGCGAGAGCTACCACGCGTCCCTGCGCCAGCGCGTCCAGGGCGGCGCGCAAGGCTTTGCGGTCCGGCCGGCCGCGATGGACCCAGATGATGCCGTAAGCGCGAAAGACCGGTCCCACCAGCCAGTGATCGTTCAGCTCGATCTTGCCAAGCCCCTCCGCCGGCGAGCGGTAGGGAAGCTTTGCCATCATCAGCACAGCATCTGTATCCCCCAGATGATTGAAGACAATCACGGCGGGTCCGCGTCTCGGAAAATTTTCCAGGCCACCGACGCGGGCGCGCAGCAACAAGGACGTGAGCAGTTTTGCCACGCTGCGCAGAACAGCGCGCATCAGCCGCCGCCTCGGGGTAAGGCGTGCCAGCCCCACCAGGTCTGGCCGCCAGACGTCCGTGATGGGCTTAGGTGGAGGGGAAGATTGCTGATCCAGCATAGGCTCCGCGATATTCTTCCGGCAGAAGGCCGGCAAGGTAGGACATCACCAGGTCCGCGTTTTGCTGGCGAGCGGCATGTTTGTCGGTCCCTGTGGCGGTGATCGGAGGCAGGGAGATCGGTTTGCCGATGCGCATCTCGAGCGGAGGCTTTTCGCCGCGCCGGGCGCGCTGCCAGAAGTCCTCTGTGGTGCCGACGAGACCGACAGGCAGCACAGGAGCACCGGTCTTTTCGATGATGTAGGCAATGCCCGGTCTGGCGCGCCGCATGGCGGTATCGTGAGAGCGCGCCCCTTCGGGCGCAATCAGCAAAGGACGGCCAGACTTAAGGATCGAGATAATTTTTGTCAGCAAAGTGCGGTCATAGTCGCCGCGATGGACAGGAATGACACCATAGAGCTTGAGCAGCTGTCCCTGCCCGGGCTTGCTGAACACATCGATGGCGCCGATGATCTCCAGCTGCTCGGGCCAGAACGCCGCCACGAACGGCGGGTCGAAGATCGAGACGTGATTCATCGCCACCACATATGGTTTTCCCAGAGGGATATACTCCCTGCCTGTAATTCGGATGCGCGCCAGGGCATGGAAGAGGCCCCGAAAAATCAACTTGAGGGACGGACGGACGATCTTGAAGCGAAGCGGAAGTTGATAGGTGTGCGCCTGAGTCATTTCACCAAAGATAAGACATGCTCAAAGACCTGGTCTGCGCTCAGCTCATTGGAATTGAGGATGATGGCATCCTCGGCGGCGCGCAAGGGAGCCACATCGCGAGTCGAGTCGATGCGGTCGCGCTCGATGACGCGTTCGAGGATTTTTGCATAATCCGGGTTGCCGCCGCGCGCCACGATCTCTTCATATCGCCGTTTGGCGCGCTCCTCTGCCGTGGCATCCAGGTAGATTTTTAGATCCGCATCCGGCAACACCACTGTGCCGATATCCCGCCCGACCATCACGATTGCACCGCGCTGACCGATGCGCCTCTGCTGCTGACTCAATGCCTGGCGGACGCCCGGATAAGCCGCCACAATCGAGACGCTCTCATCCACTTTGCGGGTGCGCGTTTCCCAGGTGATATCCAGTCCATTCACGAGCACATCACAGGAGCGGCCATCCGGCTTCGAAGCGGGCGCGACCTCGATTTGCGCCCTTTCCGCCAGCGCGGTGACCGCAGCTTCGTCCCGCAAGTCTATGCCGCGCTCCAGGGCAAGCCAGGTCACAGCCCGGTACATCACGCCCGTATCGAAGAATAAATAGCCGAGCGCATTGGCGAGCCTCAATCCAATCGTAGATTTGCCCGAGGCGGCGGGCCCGTCGATTGCGATGATGGAGGGAAGCTGAGAGCTTTGAATCATAATTGCGGGGCATCCGAATTTTGAGTCTAAGGTTGTGAGGTCTCCCGTGCATCGGGAAACAGGTCGTCGCGAGCCCATAGAATAATGGTTTCGTTCTGCTGGGGAAGCTGGCGGAATACCAGCCAGCGGATCCAGTCTGGGCTCGTGACCGCTTCCCAGTGTGGAGAGGGCCGCCAGGTGAAATCCTGCCCGCGATAGGCGGAGGGCAGGCCCAGGTCATTCATCATCGGCGTAATGACAATGGGCGGCGCGACCTGCGAATCGAGCGTGGAAACCACGTCCACCTGGCGGTGCCGCAGCACCCATTCGAGCGCAGGTGAATCGATCCCCATGATGGTTACCGGCTGGGAATACGCATGACCCAGACTAAACTCGGAAAGATCATTTACGCTGGAGAGAAGTAATTCTGATTGGATGGGAGGCGGCTCAGACCTCCAGAGCTCAAATCCACTGCGTGAGCGGTAACCGCTTGCCCCCCAGGCAGAAGCAAGAGTATAGACGCCCAGAAATAGCACGAGTGCCCATGTGCCGCCGAGCCAGGCCGTGCGCGTGGACCATCCGAATGCCACGAACGAGATACACAGGATGAGGATCAGAAATGCGCCAAGCAGCACCAGATAGGGCGCAGCTGCAACTTGAATGTTCCTGCCAAAGAACGGCAGCGTCGTTGCACCCAGCTGGCTGTGCGGGTCTACTCCGATCTTGGCAAGATCGAACCAGATATACACAAGCAGGATGGTCAGCGCCAGGACCACCACGCCCACCTCCAGGCGCTCCTCCCGATAGATGTCAAACGCCCGGGCGAGCTCAAGGGCTGCCAAGGTGAGCAAGGGGATGATCGCCCAGATAAATTGACTCATCTGTCGATAAAAGACTGCCAGCAGCAGAGCAACACCCAGCCATAGCCCCAGGCGGATGGTGTCGCTGTTCCGTGTCTGGTAGCCGCGGATGAGAGAAAGCACAGCCAGAAATATCCCAAGAGGCTCATACATGATGAAAGCCAGCAGAGTTCGGCCAGGTGTCATAGAGGAAGGCGAAGTCCAACCCTGAAGATAGGCAGGCAAAGCAGAAAGCCAGGCACTCAACCCGTTTGGCGAGAGGAAGAAGAGCGTACCGCCGAGAAGAAGAGTAATAAGCAGGGAGAGGATGGCAGGGCGGAACTGGGGGTAGGTAAAAGGTACATGATAACTGGGTAGTCGGGGATCGGTAATCGAAGCCGGCTCGGCAGCGGGTTTTGATCCCATGCCCTGAATGAAGAGCCATGTCAGTCCCAGGACAAGCAAACCAGCCCAGAGGGATGGTCCCGAGAGAAGGGCAAGTCCCGCAAAGATTCCTGCCGGGATCAAGCGGCCGTGCCTCCACATCGCCCATCCGAAAAGCAAGAAGGCGGCTGCCAGCATCGTCCCGCTTGCCTGGCGCGAGAGTGCCACGAGGCCCGGATCGATGGCGAAGAGAAATGCCAGGATCAGCGCCGAAAGGGAGCTGAGCCTGTCGCGGAAGAACCAGGGGACAAACACCAACGCACTCCCCGCGATGGCAGGCAGGAACCGCGCCAGGAAATTGGTACCGTCAATGACCGCAAATAAAACGCTGGTGAGAAGAATATAACCGGGCTGGGGACCCAGCAGTGGAGATCGGCCCTGGGCAAGGTGCAGCGACTGCAAGGCAAGGTCTGCTTCCGAGTCTGTGAGTGGCAGCGCGCCCAGCTGAATGACCCGAAATCCCAGTGCTATAAGAAAGGCTAGCCAATACAGCCAGCCTTCGTTTTTGATGGGGGTGGGATTCATAAGAGGTATTTTACCCTTGATTACTGGCGTCGCTGGTCGAGTAGGACGCTGCGCTTGGTTTCGATACGCGAAAGACGCTGCTCAACCGGCGCAACGCCCATGTCGAGATCTCACCGGGCTCCATAGATTGTGACGCTGCCCTGCTGAAAGACGGGTCGGAGGAAACGATTGAATTTCTCTTCGTTCACCTGGTAGGTGCTTCGCTCGAGATTGCCAACATAGATATAGCGAATATTGTAACGATTGAGAATCTCCTGCGTGGCTGCCCAATCATTAGTGGTATATAACGACTGGATGTCCGCCTGGCGTGTGCCCTGCAAGGACTGATCGCGCCATTGCCCCTCGTGATTACCCCAGCCCAGCACCGTCGGCAAGCCCGTGTATATAGAGATGCGGGCGTAATTAGAATAGGCGCCGCCAACCGCTTCCGCCACCACACCATCCGGCGCCGATTGCAGCCACCGGATCGCCGCGGCTTCATCCGGGTTCTCACGCATCACCCGATCGAAATCGTCCAGCGTAAACCCGAACGGCGGATTGAACTGGTTGGTCTTGTTGAGAACACTCAGGAAGGGATAGGTCAATCCCACGATCAGCACCAACGCAAAGACAAGGCGAAAGACAATGCTTGCGGGGCCACGCAGGCGGTTGAGCAAAACAGCAGCGCCATAGGCAGCAGCCAGGCTGAGCACGATCCAGGCCTGATAATAAAACTTGAAAATGGTGTTGATGCGATACCCGAAGTTGTCGCGCAGATAGACGAAGTCCGGTCCGAGGATGAGCAGCGTGCCAAGAATGACAAGCAGAAGAACAAATGCTGATGAATGCCTCTCGGATTTAAACAGAAATGCGAGGGCAGGTACCAACAGAGCCAGCAGCGTGAGCAGCCCGCCGATAAAGCTCAAGCGGCGCGCCAGGCTGTCTGCGACGAACGCGCCAGCGGTACGCCCCTGCCCGTCCAGGATGGGCTGTACCAGTTCCGGTCGCAGTCTCCAGGCGATCAAACCGACGGCAAGCATCAGTACGAGCAATACAAGTACAATGCCGAGCCCGGCAAATAAACCTCCGCGCCAGTCCGCGCGCTTTCCGCTGCGCCATACGTAGAGTAAATATGCAAATAAGGGGATGAACAGTGTGCCCCACATGACCCAGAGCTGTGCGCCGCGCGTGGGGTACATGAAGCTCGGCAAAATGCCGCCTGCCTGCGAGTCAAAGCCGATGTAGAACGGGAGATACATCAGAAAAGCTGCCAGAGCGATGGGCACTCCCAGCAATAGAGCATCTTCAAGCCGCTCCCAGCCCCAGCCGGCTTCCCGAACGCGTGCCAGAGCGTAGCTAAATACGATCAATGCCGCGCCGATCAGGATATCCCAGGTATTAAGGAACGCCAGTCCACCCAGCACCAGTGCCACGATGAAAAATCCAAGCCTGTGAATGTGCAGCTCACCGAAGTAAAGGTTTGTCCTGCCACGCCAGCCGCCCAGGTAAATGTTCAATGCCACCGCGACCGCCAGCAAATTGAACGGCATTGCCAGCACATGCGGGTGCAGGTCGCTCAACAAATAGGAGAAGAACGGAAACTCATTGATCACATCCCCCATCCAATTATTATTGAGGTCATAGTCCATAATCACGCGCGAGGCGCGCCACCACCACCAGAAACGCTCGGGGATCCAGCCGAGAGGCTGCATGGGTGCATCGTTTAGCTGCGGAATATCCAGCCAGGTCCAAAAAGCAGAGGTTGCGCTGCCCGCGTCGTTGAACTGCCAGAAGGCTCCACGACGGTGCAGAACTTCGAGGAAGCCTTCGACATTAGAAATAATGAGCAGAAAGAGAGGGGCTAGGAGGGGTAAGAAGAAAGAAGAACGCGCACTGGCTTGCGGAGATGATTGCTGCTCGTTCTCCAGGCGGGACGTAGAGGTAGACAGTGGGACGTGGTAAGTGGCTAACAGATTGTATAGAATGCCGTAGGCTCCGGCCGCGCTCATGGCGAAGATCAGGGCGATCATCAGGTTGAATGCCATGGTCGCAGGGACTCCAGTAAACATCGCCAGCATGGACGTCATCACGTAGCCGAAGTAATAATAGGAGATGGCGTACCCGGAAAGCCAGAGGTCGCGCGGCGGGAACGCTGGGGAGTTCATGATGCCATTGATGAACATCAGCTCCATCGGCTTTTCAGTTCCGACGATCTCGGGGTTTGCTGCGCGCACCAGCGCCATGAATCCAAACGCAAGCACGAACAGGCTTTCGGAGGTGAGGATCAGTCGGCGGTTTTCGGCGAGCCAGGTGCGTATCTCGGCTCTACAATTGAAGAACGCCCAGGCGCTGAATCCGCCCAGGATCACCAGTCCGAGCAATAAGCCACCGATGTCGTTTTGCGCAAGCCGAAAAGAGGCGAACAACCAGAAAATATATCCCCAGGCAAGCAAGCCAAAGGCGCGACCCAGCGCGTAGCCGCGATCCGCCAGTGCAGGGAAGAGATAAAACGTCAGAGGAAGAGCCAGCCAGCCAAGCAGTGTGACGACGAGGTACCAGGAGAGAAAGGCGATCATGCCGAATCAATCAAAGACGGGAAGGTTATGCCCACCATCCGGGTTAGCTTCCAGGTCAAAGACCTTCACTACAGCCTCCGGATTGATGGGACCATACACATGCGGGAACATCTCTCCCTCCGGCACGCCGGGCGGCGGACTGCCCCCGGAGGGTGGCTCCCATCTGAGCTCAGAGACAAGGCGTGAGGGGTCGATCAAAAGCAGGAGCAGTGTGCCCTGTCCTCTATAGAACTTCTCTGTCACCGGCAAAATCTGCGTGCGGGTCGAACAGTGGATGAAACCCTCCGTTCCGAGGCTTTCCGCCCGGTATTCACCGCGCTGCAACGCCTCGCTCCACGCCTTTCGAGAGGTAATATGATAGATCACTGCAAGACCTCATAGATCGCGGTATTCCCATCGCGATAGACTTCCTGCCAGAGCTCCCCTTCGAATAGCTCGAATTTCTCTAGGCCTTCCGGTGTGTACGCGGCGCGCTCGAGCTGGCCCACGACGATGTACCTGACATCATACGTATCGAGAAATTGACGGGCAGACTGCGGATCGACGCTGTTGTAGAAATTTCCAACCTCTGCGACCCGCTCTTCCACCCAGCGCGAGGTGAAGACGCGCTGCTGGCGCTGGTGCCAATTCCAGCCGACAACACCGGGCAGACCGGTATAGACTGTCATACGGGTGCACCAGCGATACTCGGTGCAGTTGCCTTCCACGATGACCGGTGATCCCTCGATATTATCCTGCATCCAGCGGATGGCGCGGTAATCTTCATTCAACACCAGTCGCTGGCCAAAGTCATCATACAGTGCAGATTCCATAAAGGCTATGGAGTCGAGCGTGCGGGGAGCCTCTACGATCCAGCGATCCCGGATCTTGCCCATTGTGCCGGTGAGCGTAAACAACGCTGCGGCCCCAACCAGCAGGACTACGGCGGTCTGCCAGAAGACTCGCCAGCCCGGCAGCCAGCGGAAGAAGGCTGGCAGCGTCCAGGCAAAGGCGGCGCCGGCGCTTACCGCCAGCAGCAGCCAGGCCTGCATATAAAATTTGAAGATCGTGTTCTGGCGGCCAATGTCTCCGCTCACCACGACCACTTCCACAACGATGGTGATCAGAGTTGCGGTGCCGATCAGGAACAGGACAAACCGTTTCGCATCCGAGAGGCCAGGGCGCAGCAGCAAAACAGCCGCCCACACTGCAATCGGCAGTGCGATCCAGCCGACGCTCGTGCCGATATATTGCAGCACCAGCAACGCCAGCACGAATGCCACGAGGGCGACATCAATTAATAGAGTAAACGGTCTTAGCTTCTGCAGCGACGAAGCAGGCGTGGAAGCCATCCATTCGCGAGTTTCCCACGCCATCCACGAAACGACGAGGAACAGGAAGACAAGCCAGTGGGTCAGATAGGATCCGACGGGCGTGAACGGTCCCTGCCAGGGGTCGAGAGCGCTGTATGCCTGGCTATACCAGGCGCGGTAGGGCTCGTAGAGGTAATGCGAGAGCAGATATAAAGCAGCCACGGCTCCTACAGCCAGCGCGATACGCCTGACCAGGATCGGAGTCTCAGCGTAACGCAGTACCGCGTATCCGACCGCCATCACACCCAGGAGCAGGTACGTATATGCATCCGAGAGATTGGTGGGATAAAAGACACCAATAATGAGTCCACCGACCAGGAGCCCCAATGCAGTTGAAAATGGATTCCTCCAGCGGGCGCGGCCCAACGCCATAGCTAACGCCCAGCCGATTGCCAGCAACGCCAGCGGGATAGCAATCATGTGGGCATGCAGGTCGCTATAGAGGAAGGTAAAGAGCGGAAACTCTGTAATCTCATTACCGCCGCGTGGCGGGACGACGCGGCTCGGATTCCAGTACCAGTCCCCATGACCTATGGGCAGCGAGGCGCCCTGGAAGGTCATCATGAGACCCTGGATCGCCCATGATAAGCGCTGGGAGATTGTGGAATCCCAGCTAAACGTTCCCTGCGCGCCCATCTCCTGGAGCTTTTGATAGATGAGCTGGATGGTGCCAAGGTTGCCAAGGAGAATGGTGAGGGCAGAGGCTGCGAGACCACCCACCAGGGGTAAATTCCACCCACTCTTCCCTTCATCCTCGACAGGAGCGAGGGATCGGTGCGCGAGCAGGTTCCAGCCCAGCGAGAACGCGCAAACGCCAACCAGGGCAAATAGAGTCGGCAGGATAAAGTTGTAGGCAATCGACGGCACGATGCCCAGCAGCTTGACCGGTGTGCCAACCAGTACAAACCCGTAGTAGTAATAGTTGATATATCCACCCGCAAACCATGGATCGAACGGTGGGAAGACCGTACTCTTGATGACCGCATTGAAGTAGGAGAAGTCCATTGGTCGCTCGCCGCCCTTGGCGGGATGCCACAGGTCCGGGTTGCCCAGGCGGATGACCAGGTCGAGCAGGAAGAACGCCAGGAAAAGTCCTTCGACCATCAGGAAGTATCTGCGGTTCGTCCGCCACTCCTCGCGCAGATCTGCGCGCTGATAATGACCCAACCCTGCGCCGAGAATCACCAGCAAGCCGAAGATGATGGCTATCGTCGTACGCGTGTAAGGAATGTTATAGGAGCCTGCCAGCCACGCGAGGTATCCAAAGAGCACCAACCCTAAAGCGCGGCTGAGCGGATAACCCTTGTCGGCAAGCCCGGGCATGGCGAGGCGCGCCAGCGGGTAGACGGCGAGTCCAAGCACAAAAATGAAAAGATACCAGAAGATAAGCCCGAGAACCGGATAACGATTCTGCACCCACTCGTAGTTGAACAGATCGGACCATGTCCCGCCCGCCCTCTGCCGGGCGAGCCGTTCGTCGGGTAGAAGCAGCGTCGAAAATTCGTCGAACTGCCGCGGGCTGAGACGTACAGCTTTGCTCACATCTACGCTGCTCAGGATGGATTGCACTCTGCCGATATCGAAGTCCTCGTTCTTCTTGAAGATGAAGGACTTCGGATGATCATAGAACGTGAACGCCTCTTCCGCGGACTGGTCATTGATGACAACCGGTCCGAGCGTGGGGTAACTCTCGAAGACCGCGACCAGGTCGTACCCCAGCCTGCCCTCGAACATCCCCGGCTTGGCAACGTCGTAACACCAGATGATCTCTTTCTCCTCCGGGCAGCCAATCAGCTCGCGGTAATAAAACGTAGTGAGCGGATAGCGCTCTGGCAGGCGCGTGATCTGGGCATACTGGTGATTGGTGGGGATCAGGATGTAATCGGTCTCGTTAAGCAACGTTACATAACGGTCCAGCTTATCGAGGGTATCGTCCCAGTAGACCTGCAGGGTCAGGTCACCGCGGTACAGACCGCTAAACGCATCATAGCCGTCCACGCGGAAGGGCAGGGCGTAATCGTAGTCGGTCTCGTTCGCGATGGTCGCGCTGCTGATCTGTAGAATGCCCTCGTCCACTTCGAGCTGCATATAATATTGTGAGTCCTGTTTGAGCGAGAAGGGACGATCCAGTGTGAGGGTATATGCATCGCCGCGCGGATCGTCCTCACCGGTAAATTCCTCGGTCAACGCTGCGGTGGCAAGGACTTGTTCCGGCGCCGGATTGGGTACATCTGACAGAGTCAAAGTAAGAGTAGATGTGGGCGCGGAAGCCAGCGGGGTGGCGGGATGCGCGAGTCTGATCTCAGCGAGCGACCCGTCTGCCTGCGGAATGAAAGATACGGTGTAGGGATTGTCGACCGAGACAACACAGGGTGCTGTCGTAGACACCACCTGATCGACGGTCTGGTCGACCGTCTGGATCATAGCCCGTATGTCACCACAGAGGTCCACCTCTCCTTCCGAACTGACCAGCTCGAATTTTAGGAAATAGATTTGATTCGACAACAGCACTGGCGCCTGGTCGAAACTGGCTATCTGTGCAAGCGTCGAGGGCGACTCTCCCTGCGTTGGGGTCGTAAAGGTCGAGGCCAGAGGCTGAGGAGCGTTTACATCCTGCCAGACCGTTATATACAGCTGCGAAGCAGAGGGCTCCGGAAGCGCCGTCACATGGGCAAGAAAAACTTCTTCTAGCAAGCCGTCGCTGTGGGCTGTGAAGGAAGTCTGATAAGGAGATGCCGGCTGAATGTAAACCCCGTTCGGAAACGGCAGAGGTTGGTTGTATGTGCCATTTGTATTCGTGTCAATGCGGAGGTTGATCGGGCCCGGGATATTCTGATAGATCCAGCGCGAAGCCGCCATGCGCGGCTCGGGCCGCAGATAGATCGAGTGGAAGGCGAATGCCCAGCCGGCCGTCAGGAGAAGAACAGTGACGCCGAGAAGAGCGGCAAGGACTGTCCGCAAACCAGAGCGCCTGGGAACAGCTGCTTCCGTCTCCGCCGGAACAGGACGAGTTCTCGCGATCCGCCAGCCTGCCATCTCAAACACAAACCAGGCTGCCATCATCGCCAGCAGTGGATAGATCGGCAGCTGGTAGCGCATTGTGGGATTGAACTGCAGCGACTGCCAGGTGAAATAGGCTGCTGTCCAGCCCCAGAGCAATGCGTGGCGCCACTCCCCCTTGAGAATACGCCAGCCCATATAAAGGAACCCTGCCCAGGCAAGGATTCCCAGGGGCAACCCCAGCCCCCAGAGAGTTAAGTTCGTAAATGAGTAAAGGTGCGTCCGCCGCGCCCATTGCAGCTCCCAGGGCACATCCGCGCCGCCCGTCGCCTGGACGCGCTGCTCGCGGATGTTCGCGACCCACTGCGGGTTCAGTCCGATACCTTCAAAGGCATATGGCTGAAAAATACGGAACGAAATCAACGTCGCAATTGCCCCGGCGACAAGACATGTAATGGCAAACGTCCAGTAGTCAGTATCCGTTGAGCGATTGAACCCGAGCGACTGACCGGTTTGCCTTTTTTGAATGAGATATCGAATCAGGAAAGCGCCGGGCAGCACAACCGCCAGAGGTGCGATATTGATCTTCGATGCCATTGCCATGCCGAGCGCGAAGCCGAAACCAATACTAAGAAGGAACAAGGGGTTGCGGATGAATGTGCGGAAGTCAAAAGAGGTTCGCGCAGCAGATGAAGACTCAGGACCGGCTTGCGGCGTTTCTTCCTCGGCAGCTTCAACGACCGGCGCTGGCTCACTCTGCACCGTGACCGGCTCCTTATAATCCAGAATCGCCACCGCGAACCAGAGCGCCAGGAACGCAAACGTATTGACGAAGAGATCCACGGTGAAGAAATGGGACTGCTGGATCTGCATCACGGTCAACGCGGAGAACAACGCGGCGAGTAATCCCACCCGGCGCCCGTACAGGCGCGAGACAAGAAAATACAGGAAAATAATTGCAAAGAGATCTGCCAGAGCGGAAAACTGGCGCCCAAACAATCTTAAGTTCGTCGCGTCGGTCGCGTCCGCGGCGATGCGGACGATCGTCATCGGCAGGTTGCCGTAGACGTAAAACGAGAAGCCACGATTATAGGGACTCAGCGTGGAGGTTTCGCTGCTGAGATAATCGCCGAGACCGATCCAGCGGACCTGTTCCGGAGGACAGGCTTCGACCGGCAGGGATAGGTCCAGGCATTGCTGTGCGCGCAACGCTTCCAATACGCTGGTGAAATGGTTCTCGTCCGGATGCTGGTGCTGTCCTTCGCCCCAGGCTACCCCGGTCAAGCGCAGGTAGGCTGCCACCACCAGCACCAGCAGGAACAGGAGATCGTACAGCCAGGGACGGTGACGTTTCATCTCAGGGCCTTCGTTCATGTGTCACTGGTCCAGGCTTCCCTGCGCAGGAACGAAAAATAACAGGAAATTCTTGGTTTCATACTTCGACTGGTATTCCGTCAGCCAGCCATTCGGATATAAGGATTGAAGCGCCTCCGCAGCCGGGAGGTCATTGACATTGAGCATAAACAACTTGGGACGCGGATCCTCGAGCGTATCGGGGAAGTTCTCTGGCCAGATGGCATTATCCCTTCCAGGATATCCGGCATTGACCATGACCAGGCGGCTGTCCACCCAGTGAGGGTATCCTACCAGCCAGGCGGTATCCGCGCTGCCGGTCAGCTCGCCGAAATCGCGCACCAGCGCTCCCATCTCCGAGCTGTTCCAGGAAGAGGCATCGTAGAGTTTTCGATACTGGTTAAAGACAAGATCGTAATTTTGCAAACCTGCCCATGCCAACAGGAACAAGCCCAACGCCCAGGCGAGACGCCGACTCCAGGCAGTAGCGGCCGCCCTCTCCAGTGCCCGCAGAAACCCGTCGAATGAGAGCGCGACGATCAAAAAGACCGGGACAACGGCGGCGGCTGTCCGGTTCAAGGATGGGTTTTCGCTCGGAAAGCTCAACGACAGAATAGAGGGCATCATCAACAGTGGGATCGAGATCAACGTAAAAATATCCAACCAGTGCCGCTGACGGATATAGCGCACGACCATGAGAACTACACCCAGATGAAAAAACACAGATGTTACCACATCCAGCACCGGGCGGTGCGGCACAGAGATTGGCCAGATCTCGCCGTTGTCCCAGGCGAACATGGTAAGTGCATTTCTCAAGTTCAGCAGGAAGATCTGCCAGGCGGGACCGGGCAGAGGCTGTTCCAGGTCTCCGACGCGAGTCATCGCCCGGTACAAAACAATGTCGGGGTCTATCGTCATGTAGCTTAAGAGAGGCAGAAACACGGTAAAGGAGACGATGACGATCATGAACAAACCCCAGATGGCCTGCTGCTTGTACCCCTCCGATTGCCTGTGTAGCAGATAGAGTCCAATGGCTATGAGGATCACAAAGGGGACCACCCGAAATGGACTGTAGCCGTGCAGTCCCAACCCCAGGAACAGCCCGCTTAATAGGAAACCCAGACGATTACGCCGGTGCAATCCCCATACAAGATAATACAGGGCCGGCGCATAAAAGAGCGGATAAATAGGAAACCGTAGACCGTAGCGCGAGATGATATTGTGCCAGTACGCCACCCCACAAAACAGCACAGCCAGTAGCCCGACCCGTCTCCCGCCCATCTCCTTGCCGAGCAAGTACATATAAATCAGCGTAATCAGACCGGACAGGACCGTTCCCAGTTTCAGGCTGAGATAGTTCAAGCCCGTATCGAATAACCGGACGATACCGGCTGTCAGATAGAACTGAAAGAATTCGCGTCCGGTGTTGCGCCGGAAAAAGACATGCGTGTCTCCGTTGAGCACATCCCCGACATCCAACAGCTTCTCAGCGTGGTCACTGATCATCTGCGAAGGGACATCTGGAAGACGGTAAAAGCGGAAGAAAAGTACCAGCCCGACCACAGCCACGACGAGCAAGCTGTAGCGGCTGAAGGAAACATTCCATTGAGGGCGGGAAAGAGTGCGTCGCAGCGAGGCGACGAGACTCGCCTGGGGGCGCCAGAATGCCCGGACCATGAAGAAAATAGCCGCCAGCCAGAGGACCAGGTTAAAGGCTGTAAAGAAGCCATCTCCAAACGCAATAAAGGCGGTCAGAGCAAAGACCAGCGAGATGCCAAAGTCGAGGGCGGATCGCAGAAATGTGCCCTCGCCCGAGACCACTGGGATGGATTCCGACCAGGGTTGCAATCTCCAACCGTGACGCGCGCGGGACAAAACAAGAGCCAGTCCTGCCAGGATATACAACATAAGCCCGAGCTGCCAACTACGCTCTGAACCCACGCGAGGCTCAAAGGAAAGCTGCGCCCACAAGGCCAAACCGAGCACGACGAACACGGGCCACCGGAGCTGCCCGACACGCTCCCGGGCAGGCTGAGCTGCAATTGCACGATGATAGACGGTATCCACTGGGGTTTCTGCCAGCATTTCCGGTGCTGGAGCTTCGACTTCTGCTGTGGGCGTCGCAATATCCACCGGCTCTTCAGCCCGAAACTCTCCGGGCAGGCTCTCTACCCCTATATTTTCGGAGGGATGCAATATTTTATACCGCCAGTCATACAGGCGGGCTTTAACAAAATCGAGAACGCTGGGTTCCTGCATCGATTGCCTGACCTAATTTTTACGAATGGCGCGCAAATATCCTAGATAGGAATGGACCGGGT
This sequence comes from Anaerolineales bacterium, assembly GCA_035463495.1. GTDB lineage: Bacteria > Chloroflexota > Anaerolineae > Anaerolineales > Villigracilaceae > Defluviilinea. Next base: position 15,663 of record DATHTH010000422.1, read on the forward strand.
TTGGGAATGTTTCGACCCGATATCCCTGTTCGTCGAGAAAACGAACCAGATCATGGTGTTTGTATTGAATAGTATGGTCGTGATATTCCATAACAATACGTCGAACAAGCTCGAGCACGGAGGGTGGAGTGCCAAACAGGATGGAATACTCCGCGCCTTCGCAATCCATTTTCAACAGATCGCATGATTCTAACTCTAATGCGGCAAAGGCGTCTGCAAGAGAAAGAGAACGAACAGTCAGACTTTTCTCCATAGCTTCGTCCTGCTTTGTATAGCTCTGAAATTGTAAGGGTTCCCCACCCGTCAGATCAAGGACCATTTCTCCCGATGAGGCGGAGATCGCTTCATTAAACGTGCGGACATTGGATATCTCATTCCTTCGCATGTTTTCCTGCATCAGGGCGAAGGATGGCGGGTATGGCTCGAACGCGAACACGCGGACATCTGGCTGCCGGGCCGCAGCATACAAAGGATATTCACCAATGCCAGCGCCGATATCGATCACATTCCAACCGGGCTGGACTGCGAAACCATAACGCTCATAGAAACGGTCCAGAAAGGTTTCCTTAATGCTCCAAACGTCCATGGCGCCGCGAACCTTGAATTGGAGTGCCGGCTCACGAAGCTCGACTACCCCGGCTTCCCCATCTCCGCGTGTCAGAAAGACCCTCAGAATGAGGAGGGGGTTACGAAAGCCAGAGAGCAGCTTAAAAATGGAACGTAAATAGTAGGAGTACTTGCGCAGCAGCCGTGACACGTTCAGCGACCCTGGTCCACCCGGCGGGCAATATAGAAAGTGCAGACGCCGTCCTCGCTGGGGACTGCCTTCGCATGAGGCTTCAGGAAGCGATATGTCAATGCCAGGTTCCAGCGAGCGGGAACCAGGATCCACCGCCCCGTCAGTTTCCGCAAGAGCAGGGTTGGCAGCCCGAAGTAATGTCCCCACTCGAGAAC
>DATHTH010000423.1:0-8979 GCA_035463495.1 Anaerolineales bacterium
AGCCCAGCGCAAGGCATTGGGAATCACAAAAGTGGAAAATGTCCCCGCAATGAGCGAAGAGCAGGTCCTGGAAATGAAGAGGAAGATTAAGTAATATGCCTCTTCTCCTCCTCATCCGACACGGCGAGAACGATTACACAAAAAAACATAAACTGGCCGGACACACCCCGGGTGTCCACTTGAACGAGCGCGGGCACAGCCAGGCGCAGGCACTGGCAGAGGCCCTCAAAGACGTGCCGATCAAAGCCATCTATTCTAGCCCGTTGGAGCGCGCCGTGGAGACTGCAGCGCCGATTGCGACAGACCGAAACCTTGACGTCCAGCTTGAGCCAGGACTGATCGAGACCAACGTCGGGAAGTGGCAGGGGCGATCTCTCGCCGCGTTGCGCCTGCAGAAAGCCTGGAAGGTGGTGCAGGGTGCACCATCCCGCGCACAGTTTCCCGAGGGAGAAACGTTTTATGAATGCCAGGCAAGGATCGTGGCAGCCTTAGATGCCATTTCCCGTAAGCACAAGCCCCAGGACAGCATCGCCTGTGTCTTTCATGCCGATCCGATCAAACTTGCAGTCGCGCACTATATCGGGCTTCCCCTCGATCACTTCCAGAGACTGAGCTGTGATACCGGCTCGCTCACGGCATTGTATGTCAGCGAGTCAGGCGCCAACCTGATCAAGCTCAATCAACGTCCTCCTTTTGACTTCCTGGGCCAGAAACCAAGTATGAAATAAAGCAATCACGGATCTATGGTTTAGGATTCTTTCTTTTTCGTTCTTTTTTCTTCCGTTCTCGTTGAAGCATATCTAACATCTCGAGAATGCCGACATAACCGTCCTGACACGGTTTTACCAGCTCCTCCACAGGTAGATAGAGCGCCTGCGGCCGGGTTGTGCCTGCAAATTTCCAGGCGGTCTCCTGCACGCTCAAGAACGGGCTGTAGATAATTCCCTTCGGCGTGTCAGCGGGACGATCGTGGTCCATCGCGCAGAAGCACCTGTGCACCAATCCCTCTGCGAGCAAATCGTCCAGCGGGCGCCCCCAGTCTCTTCTCCGGAATCCGACCAGCCGCGCCATCTTCTTCTTTTGCCGTTCTTTGCCTATCTTAAATTCTACATCCTCGAAGCGCTCCACTTGCACGAGGTTCCCGCCGAGCGCAACCGTGCCCCACATAATCTTCTTCGCAGACTCCCAGCCCGGCCCGCCCTTCGTAAAGAAAATTGTACCTTCGTCTTTGCAAAGCCAGTCCATCTTTTGCTTGCGCCAATCTCCCTTGCCCTTTCGCTTCTCTTCGTATTCGTCTTCGATCTGCATCTGCATGAGCCTGTCGATGTCCTCGCGTCCGATCGTGATATGGTATGCAACGGCTCCGCGAGCCTCTTCTGAATTCCACAGGCCGACTGCCTGGAAGTTCGACCCGTAATCACGTCCCTCGAAGATCCGCACGCTGTATTTATGCTTCATCGCCGGCTCACCCCAGATCCGGACTTTCCATAAGTTATTGTCCGGATCGCCGGCAAGCTCATCTGTCCATTTCACGAACTCTTCGATCGGCAGATGAGCCTTGCCTTTTTTTAGTTCGGCCTCGCGTTGGTCCACAATCTGAATCGTGGGGCGGGGGGGCTGCCAGTTGCGGATATATTTCTTACGATAGGCCTCCAGCTCGGCCGGCGACATAACCTCGTCAAGCAGGATATGGTTCCAATCCAACATTGCTTCGAGGCCCTCCCACTCATTGGGAGGAAGGGCTCGCTCGGGTACAAAGCCGACGAATGCCGGGTTGTACCCATCTTCGCCGAGGTCGGAGGTTAGATTGTGCAAATAGCGCTTGAACATGCCGACGGTCGCCATACTCGGGTCCTCGTAAGGGAGAGCCGTCTCGAAGGTAAGCACCACGGTACCCTCGGCAGTTTCTTCCACGGCTGCCACTGTCGCCTCGTGCATCCAGCGCAGATACTGCGTTTCTTTTCCCCCGAGCTTGGCTCCCTTCTTTCCGGTTGTAATCTTGTGACGCGTCCGGCTGATTGGCTCACCCTGGTTGTATACCCAACCGCCGCTGTCGAGTTTTCGCCCCAGATATTCTTTTGAAATGAGGCCCTCGCCTCTGCCGGTTTGGATCGATCTGGCAATCCGCCACGGATTGGGAACATCGTGCACAAAACGCAGCCAGAGGATGCTTGCGCCGATCTCGAAATCGTTCCTGCTCACTGCCCGCACCAAATAGGGAGGCTGTTCTGCCGGGCGCGGGTTGGCTTCGTAAAACTTGTTCTCCGCGCCCTTATACCAGAACGGCTTTTCCGCTAAACCCGCGGCCGCTTTATGCCCGCGCAAGTGCTGGATGTGCTCCGCGACCTCGTTACAGACAGCGCGCGTGACAACAAGTTGGTTGGACCGTTCATGCTCCTGACGCCAGCCGGTCAGGTTCTTTTCTTTCCATTTATTCAAAATCTCCCGGTACTTCGACATCGTGGCGTACTTTACCGTCAGGCGTTGCTCCTGTTCCTGCGGTTTGAGTGCTTCCCAATCCTCGCTATTGACTTCGGTTAAGCGCAGGTCTGTCATTTTGACGATCTCGTTCCACATCTCCGGTGGGATCTTATCCTTGAACTCCCTTAGCCTCTCCAGCACCTCTTCCTGCTTCATTTCCTGAATTTCGTAATTTGCTTCATCCAGCAACAGATCCAGAAGGGCTTTGCGGCGCGTATCTGGGCTGTCAGACATCAAAAGACGGACGTAATCATTGATTCTCTGCCGGAGAGGATTTGGCTTGTCCGGATCGGCCGGGCCAGAGGACGCCGCCCGGGCAAGAGCCGGAAGAACGGCGCCCGAGCGACTTCCCTTGGTGCCCTTGACCAGCGGGTCGTAGACGGCGACCATGACTTCACAGTCTGTCTCAATCTCCGCATCTGATTTGCCCTCATCATTCTTACCAGGATTCCACGGTTTTCTAAACTCGTCCTGGATCTCCAGGGTCGTCAAGCTGAGGAGCATGTCGCGCGGGTCCGCCCACGATCCATGCGCGCTGGCATAACGCATGCCTGAAAAGTGCACCACCATGTATTGCAGCCAGAGCGGATAACGCTCCGGTTCCTGCCGGAAGCGCTCATAGATCTCGCGCAGCAATTCATCATGGCTTAGCCTTTCGAGCCGGGCATACTCCTGTTGAGCCTTGAACGGCACAATGTCCTTTGTGACGCTGAGCTCGCCATGCTGAGGCACGAATCCGGAGAGGAACTTGTCTCTTCGGACACGCAGCGCGGCTTTGACCGATGCAAGCTCATCGGTTAATTGCTGCTGCTCGTCTTTTTTCCTTTGAAGATCCTTATCGATGGATTCCAGCTTCGCTTGTTCCTGAGACAATTTCGCTTTCAGTCTCTCAGAGCTTTGCCGGGAGTAGCTAATAATCGTCAGTAGATCGTCCAGCCGCTCGATCTGCCGGAAGAGAATCGACTTCAGCGCCGGCCCCATCAGGATGTTTCTTGCCAGAAAATGATTCATGCGCCTGGGAGAACCAACTGACATGGCTTGCGTCTCGCTCTCCAAAGCCTCGATCTGTTTATCCAGTTCCTGGGGAACTCGCTTGAGATGTATTACCTGATCCTTGATCCAGGCAGAGATCTGCTCCGGATGGTTCTTGTCCTGCTCTATCCATTGCTGCAACTTAAGTGCCAGATCCTGGTCGAGACCATTTGCGGCCGTCTCCATCACCGTGCGGACGGTTTCGATCACGATCTCAAGGATGGAGCTCTGTACCGGTAATTCACGTTGTGTGAAGGCCTGTCGAATCTCGTCATATACATTGACGCTGGTCCAGTCTTGCAGGACTTGATCCAGGTTTTGTACGGCGGTCAGGTAGCCGATCTCGCGGGTGGTAGCCGTTTTTTTGGCTTCAAGCGACGCAATTTCCTTTTCGAGCTGAGTAAGCCGGTCAGAAAACTTCTTCAGCTTCTTCGCGTTATCCTGCTGCCTTTTGTCGAACTCTTCTTTGCGCTTCACCAGCCTGCTTTTTGCAGAGGCAAATTTCTTTAGATGGCTCAGTTCCTCTTCCAGCCTGGGCAGTACATCCGTCTCGAGGATCTGAATTTCGCGCTCTTTCTCAGCATACCGATCCTTATGCACACCCGCCAGCAGACTTCTCTTCCGGATGATCTTTTGCTTCAGGTCTTTGCGATACTGCTCCCCGTCGGCAACGCGCATGATCAGATATACGCCTTCATTGCGATCCAGGGCTTTTTCATCTTGATCTCGCTCGTATCTCTCCCTGTATTTTGGGAAATAGATCCTAAAACCGCCATGCAGGGCAGTCAGCCATTTATTCAGTGCTGCGACATCCGAATTTTCCTGCTCATCCGGAATAGTGAGAATGGCACGATTGCAGAAATAATCGCGTTCTTTCTGTTCCGCTTCGTGCATGTCTGCAACAGTCTGGTTTTGAGCGGCGACGAGTGCATGGACTTCCTTTTGGAGCTCCGTGACCTTCTTACCTTTATATTCCCGCCATAGATCGATTTCTTTGTAGTACAGGAGAAAGTGCCGCAATTTCATCTCACGGAGAGGATAGATTGTCTTCCGCAAGAATTCGTTCTGCCACTGGAAATAGATTTTCCCACTCATGCTCCACTCCTTGCTTTACTGGATGGCTAATGATCTATTTTATTCCATTTCGGAGAATCCGGAGATCAGACGTCATATTCGCAAGTCCCTATCTGAGAATTCGGGCCACCAAAGCTGACCGTTCAGTCGGGGCCAGGGGAAATAGAGGGGACCTCATCACGTCGGGGTTCCTGTCTCCTCAGTTGAACGATCAGCACCCCGAGGCTCACCAGCACCAGACCGACAATTTCCCGCCCGCGCAGAGATTCATCCAGGAACACGAATGCGAGGATCGCGATCTGCGGCATCATCAGGCTGTTAATGATGCTCGACTCGACAGCCGTGAGCGTTCGAAGCGTGTGATTCCAGAGAGTAAAGGCAAATGCTGTATTGACAACCGCCAGCCAGCCAATCAGCAGCCAGCCTTGCAGATCGAGCGCTCCAAATCCCTGGGATAGAGCGCCGATCGACAGAAGCATCACAGAGCCAATCCCCATACTGATAAAAGTGACGATAAGCGGCGAGATGCCTGCCCGCCGATTCACCTGGCGACCCAACAGAGAGCTGGCTGCATTTGTGATAACACCGGCAACCGCGACCAGTAAGCCGAAGGTCTGAATGCCAGGCATATCCAGTGGGAAAAAGAAGATTGCCACGCCAAGGATTGTGAGCGCCAGCCCCAACCACTGCCTGGGTGTTGGATGCTCGCGCAAAAAGAAAATGCCAAACAAGGCGACAACCAGGGGCGTAAGGTTCAGCAGCAGACTGACCATCGCGGCCGGCAAATACGCCAGGCTGAGAAACTGCGAGCCCTGCGTGAGGGTATAAAAGACGAGACCGAGCACCGCCAGCCGGCTCCAATCTTTTGCGGCGAGCGAGCGGATTGCGGACCGGTTGGCGGGATTGAGCAGAATAAGCGGCAGCAGGCAAAGGAAGGCGAGGACATAACGCAGTCCCGCAAACGTCAGAGCCGGCAACTCGGCGCGCAGACCCAGCTTAATGAGTACCCACGAGGATGCCCATAGCACTGTAACAAACACAGCCTGCAGAACCGCTGTGAGATGTTGAGAGGGTCTACGGGGCATAACCGGTGAACTGGTCTACCACTTCAGAAAGGCGCAGAAATCTCGTCCCCCATCCGTTTTCAACTGAAATTTCCTGAATCACACCCGTAGGTGCAAAGAAGCGGTCTAGAAGATTTACATCAATCGGCTTTGCGTTCTCTGCCTTGGCAACTTCGGCTTCGAGTCTTCGGATGACTTCGTCGACCGGCATAGATATCTTGCCTGAGGTTCGGCTGGTTCGCAACAAGCTGATGGTTTCGTTGAGCGCTGAAACCAATTGATCTACTTCCATAGCGTTGCCAGTTCATTTAGCGACCGGTAATATGGCTCGATGCTTGGGATGTAGTGCCGCTCGTCCTTTGCATGCGGACCGATCCCGGACTGTCCCCAGACGACTGCCTGCCCGCCGGGAGCGAAGCGCGCACTGGTACCCGGAAGCTTTTTACCGATCTTGGGCTCGGCGCCCGAGGCATTCTTAACGGACTCGACCAGAGCCTGCAATGCAGGATTATCCGGCGAACACGCCACGCCGTTCTCCATGACGCGCAGGCAAAACTCAAGGCCGTTGCTCTTACAGTATTCCTCGACCCTCAACCTGAGACCTTCCACATCATCCTGGGGAATCGGACGGATCTCGACGCCAAGGATGCCCTCGGCTGCCGTAATGTTATACACGCCCGGTGTGCCCACATTGATAAACGGAAACTTCGCCTGCGACTGCCACCCGTCCGCTGATTTAAGGGTGAGACATTGGCTAACGATCTCATTCAAGGCCGAGCGCGCCGCAATCAGTCTCTCGCTGAGGTCACCGGTCCCTGCTACGCCGCTGTGACTCTTCGTGCCTCGCGCGATCACGTCAAAGCGCATGACGCCGCGGTTCTCCACGCAAATATCGCCGAACAGCTCATCGCCTTTCTCCCCCGTCCGCTCGCCGGCAATAAATAGTGAGGGTGTAAGTCCCAGATCATTGAATACAAAGGGTGTGCCCCAGGCTTCGGCTTCTCCATTCTCTTCGTTGCCGACCAGTAAGAGTGAGATGTTTGGAAAGGGAGCCTTCGCTTTCAGCCTATCCTTCATCCAGACCAGATAGGTAGCAACCACCGTTTTCATGTCGGCCGCCCCTCGGCCCCAGAGATAGTCGCCGTCAATCCGGGGAAGAAATTGTGAATCATCGGGATCGGGCTCGACGACGTCGAAGTGGCCGGTCAATACGATCGGTTGCGCGTCGAAGGTTGAGCGTCGTGGAAAGGTGGCGTAGACGGCAGGGTATTTGCCATCGAAGAATTTCACTTCGAGACCCGCATTGCGGAGATAATCATCGATCAATGAGCCTGCCCGGTGAACCTCGTCCAACCGTTCGTTGGGTGAGGCGGTGACGGATGGGATACGGATCAGCTGCTGGGCCAGGTCCAGGATTTCACTCGTCTTATCTGGATGTGAGATTTCGACAGTTGCCTGCGTACGCGGGCGGAAGCGCACCGGCGCCTGCGGCACATGGCGCACGTAGTCACGGCTGCGCTGGAGATATTCTCCAATCTTGGAGGCTTCTTCGCCCAGCGATCCGCGCTCGGAGGCGATCCGCTCCACATCTGCCTTAACCTGGGCTTCGCGCTCGAACTGAAGCTCCTTCAAGACTTTCAATGGGACCTCGTCGTTTTCGCCCAATTCCATGCGCAAGCGGGCGCGAAGTTTCTCACTGGTGTTCCTCGCACCTTCAGAGATCTCGACGAGCGGCGTCAAGTCATTCCAGAGGTCCAGAGCTTCTGCCAGCGGCTTTACCTCTTTGAGCGTCCATTTAAGGAAATCGCGCATGCCAGCCGGTTTACCGGTCAGCGGGTTTTCGATCTCGGCGCGCATGCTGTATTGGGCGGCGAGGGTCTCATTGGCACGCGCCCGGCTGATATCTTCGCCGTCGTAACGGAAGCCGCGTGCAAAACGAGGGTCGGCGTAGATGCGGAGTAATAACAAATGTTTTAGTGTGAGATTGGCAATATCGAGATCCAGGTTGTGACCGCCGTCGTCGGTGCGAACTTCCACCCGTCCCATCGGCAGATTGATGCGCGCCATCAGGTTTTGTTTTTCGATCTGGAGCGCCATCTCTTCGGGAGGTGTCGCTTCCCCCACGGCGAACAGGCCTCGGGCATAGAGCGAGGCGAGCTGGTCGCTGGTCGTGGAGATGATCCTCTCGACCGGCTCGGCAAAGCTGCGGGCGCGAACCGGCGTCCAGTTGTTGTTCCCAAAGCGAACGCCCCGGCGTACGAGGTCATAGGAAATTTGCAGATAGTCGTGATACGACCGGTAAAGATCCGGAAGATCTACCGCGGGCGGATTCGGGAAGGTCAGGTTACGGATGGAGTCGAACTCAGTGAGGACAACCACTGCCCGGCCTCCGCGGACCTGGGCTTCCATCGGCGTGGATGCCGCAGTCGCAATAAACAACGCCGCAAAGGCGCGTAATAAGCGGGTGGCAGTGATATAGAACTCGGATTTGAACTCGTCCAGATGCTGGTCGCCGCGCTCGGTGGGGCTGAGGTGCATGAAATCCCAGGCGAAGAGCGGGTCAGGCAGCGACATGTTGGTGTGAATCCCGGCCGTCGCGAGGGTGTTGCCATACAGGTCCACGCACTTCTCGAGATAGCGGCGCTTGGCAATCTCCCAGTTCCCGGGGATAGAGTGATAGCCGATGTCGGTGAACGCCAACAGATTGCCATGCCAGTAATGCAGTCGCTCGCCAAAGTTGATACCCGCGCAATGCAGGGCGTTAATGAGCGAAGCTTCCATCAGCCGCGCCTCATAGATGGCGCCACGCGGATGGTAATAAGGACGCGTTGCCCACTCGACCATCCAGTGGAAGACCTCCCGCTGGCTGAACTGCGCATGCCAGGGCGGGATGCACTCAGCGCGCAGATAATCCACAAAAGATTGCTGGCTGGGACCCGCGCCCACGGTCAGCAGGGGACGGAGGTCCTCGTCGAGCAGGTTCCATTCCTGCTCGAAGCCGTGCAGCCCGCTTTGAGGTTTTTCTTTGATGGCTTGTTCTACAGCAAGCAAGTATTTGTCCGCGAATTTCTGAGAGGGCATGTGCGCTTCCTAAAGCTAGCGAGTATGCGGGTTAACCCAAAGATCCGACCTGTGAAATCTGGCGGCCTTTGGTGAAGAATTAGCCGGAGCTCTTTCTCACCCAGACCTGAGACCCGACAGGAATCTCGGCTTCCTGCGTATTGGGGAACATGAGTGTAAAGGAACGAGAGCGAGTCCCCAGCGGCATTGAAATCTCGGCATCCTTTTCAATCACTCGACGGTCCGGGGTGATTACTTTTACTTTCTG
>DATHTH010000424.1:0-7944 GCA_035463495.1 Anaerolineales bacterium
GTATAAGCGACCGTTTTTGCACTCAGAAAAAGCAAAATGGGAATCGCCGTACCAGAACGACGGACCGGTTGATTCTTTTTCCCGCGCTGCTTTTTAGGCTGATCGGCCTGCTCGAGATAATCCTTTTCGATCTGGTGAGCCAGGGAGCTCGCCAGCAAGCCACCCTGGACGGCAAGACAGCTCAACCCCCCGGTCGTCAAACCGGTGACAAACGCCACAGCCAGCTGACTCAGGATACCGGAGTTAGTTGCGATGGCAGTAGCCGGGGCGTCAGATGGCAAGACAGCCATCACCACAGCAAGGGTGATCAATACAAGCCCAAGTGTCATCAAGATGACCGGATCAATGGGCGGTTTATGGTTTTTAGACATTGAACCTCAGGGGGAATGCAGAACTGACCGCTCAAGTTCGGGCTGCCATCCGTGCGGATGGCAGCCCAATCATCCCTAGCGTTGTCCGCCGTCCCAGACCACAAATGGCATATTGATGACAACACCTGGCTGCTCAACGGTTATCTCGCCGCTAGCTTCTGCCTCCAGCACTTCAGCTACAGATTTCAGCTCACGAGCCTCCGCGCCTGCTGCCCAGGTGGCCACGTTCAAGCGGCGCAGAGGAGTATATCCATCGCTGCCGGGCGGATTATCGAAAACATCCGCCTGGAAGCCGAACGGGCCGGAGCCCTGCACGCCGTTGGTAAACACATATACATTTGCCAGAGCTGCCTCAGGGACCTCAGCCAGAGACGGTACGTGCATAACCGGTGATTGCATCATATTTGTGAGAGTTTCAGCGACACCGGGGTCCGAGGCTTCGGTATGGACAAAATAGATTTCCTTGCCCTCTGCAAAGGCTTTACCGGCTGGCAATTCCGCTTTGGCGGGTCCACTCTGCTGCGGGGCGCATGCAGCGAGTACAAGTACCAGGACGGTGAGTGAGAGAAGTACGATTTTTTTCATGATGTTATCCTCTATGTGTGGCAGTCTCGATACCTGACCGCCGAAAACTTATATCTTCTGCTTTCGTAATCGAAGGCTATTCGTCACGACAAAAACACTGCTGAACGCCATCGCGCCGGCGGCAAGCATGGGATTGAGATAGCCGAGCGCCGCCGCGGGGATCAGGAGCACATTGTAGAAGAATGCCCAGAACAGATTCTGTTTGATCGTTCCGAGTGTCCTTCGAGAGAGAGAGATGGCGCGCGCCACCCCGCGCAGGTCCCCGCTCATCAACGTCACGGGAGCTGCAGCCATGGCAACATCCGTACCGGTGCCGATCGCGAGTCCGACGTCAGCCTGTGCCAGCGCCGGCGCGTCATTTACGCCGTCACCGACCATTGCAACCACTGTGCCATTCTCCTGTAATTTCTTGACTTCGGCAGCTTTTCCTTCCGGCAGCACTTCCGCCAGCACCTGGTCAATCCCAACCTGCTGTGCAATCGCTTCGGCAGTCTTCTGGTTATCGCCGGTGATCATCGCAACCTTCAAGCCCATGCGGTGCAGCTCTTCAATTGCCTCTTTTGAGCCCTCCTTGATCGTGTCTGCGACTGCCACGATCCCGGCGACCTGATCATCTATAGCAACAAGCATGGCAGTCTTCGCTTCGCTTTGTAGGCGTGTCACCTCAGATGCAAGCCCGTTCAGGGATAAGCCGCGCGCCTGCATCATACGTAGATTGCCGACTGCAATGCTCTTCCCATCGACTTCCGCCTGTACGCCATAGCCTGGCTCTGCCCGGAACCCGGACGGCTCTACCAATGTCAGCCCGCGCGTGGTTGCCTCTGCCCAGATCGCCTCCCCGAGCGGATGCTCACTGCCCTTCTCAACTGACGCCGCAAGCTGCAAAATCTCTTTTACGTTCCACTTTCCACTGACCGTTACATCCGTGACGGCTGGTTGCCCTTTTGTGATCGTCCCCGTTTTATCGAGTACAACGACCTGAACCTTCCCGGCACGCTCCAGCGCTTCGCTGTTTCGGAAGAGAATGCCGGCCTCTGCGCCTTTTCCTGTCCCGACCATCACAGCTGTCGGTGTGGCGAGACCCATCGCGCAGGGGCAGGCAATGACGAGCACCGCGACCATGTTGATCAGGGCGCGGGTAAACGCATTGACATCGGCATTGATGGCGAGCGGCGAGCCAAAGAAGTACCAGCCTGCAAACGTCAGGAGGGCAATGCCAATCACGATCGGCACAAAAATCGCGGAGACCTGGTCAGCCAGCTTCTGGATGGGCGCTTTGCTGCCCTGGGCATCCTCCACCAGCTTGACGATCTGGGCGAGCGCCGTCTCCTTGCCGACTCTGGTGGCTTCGAACCTGAGCATGCCAAGCTTGTTCAGCGTTGCGCCGATGACAGGATCCCCCGGCTTTTTTTCGACCGGGAGCGACTCGCCTGTCAGCATCGATTCATCTACTGCGCTGCGTCCATCCATGACAATGCCATCGACAGGGATCGTCTCGCCAGGCTTGACGAGGACCACGTCGCCCACGCGCACATCGTCCACAGGTACTTCCGCTTCCACGCCACCACGCTCGACGCGGGCTGTCTTGGCGCGCAGCCCCATCAGCTTCTTGATCGCTTCCGACGTGCGGCCCTTGGCGCGCGCTTCCAGAAATTTCCCTAACTTAATCAGCGTGATGATCACCGCCGCCGTCTCATAATAGACGTGACCCGTCAGCCAGCCAAATGTAATTGGCAGCGAATAGAAAAACGCAGCGGAGGCGCCCATCACAATAAGCACATCCATGTTGGCAGACTTGTTGCGTAACGCTTTGAACGCGCCGACGTAGTACTGCCAGCCAACATAGAACTGAACCGGAATCGCCAGCGCCAGCATCAGCCAGTTGAACCACGGCTTTGCATCGCGCATCCCCTCCATGGCAGAGTCCGCATAGAAAAAGTCAGGGAGCAAACCGAAGTCTTTTCCCATCGAGAGCAGGAACAGCGGAATCGTGAAAATTAAGCCGACGATCAGCAGACGGCGCTGCTCTCGGATTTCGTGCTCACGCGCCCTGGCTTCGGCGTCCTCTGCTTCGCCCCCGAGCTCCAGCGCTTCGAAGCCGGCCGCAACCACTGTACGGCGCAGTTCTGCCTGGGTGACAATCGTAGGCACATACCTGACCCGGGCTTTTTCAGCCGTGTAGTTGACCTTTGCTTCCAGGACACCTTCCAGACCCAACAATGCCTTTTCCAGTCGGCGGGCATCATTGTCATCCGAAAGACGCTTGATGATCAGGTCGGCTTCTCCGGTTGCCACCCCGTATCCCGCCCGGTTGACGCGCGCGATCACATCGCCAAGCCCAAGCCTGGCGGCATCAAATTCGACGGTGGCGCGCTCCGAGGAAAGGTTGACAATCGCTTTCTCTACGCCTTCCAGTTTCTTGAGGTTGCGCTCGACTGTTGCAACGCAGTTCGCGCAGGTCATGCCGGTGATCGGCAGCGTCAATTGTTTCGTATTGCTCATCAAGGGCCCTTGCTGTCAGGCACATCAAAGGATGCGCCTGATCTACAAACTAATCAAGCCTTCCGCGGGATAGTTGATTTCCGCCAGTAAAGCCTTGATTTTCTCTTCGCTGGCTGGCGGTTCGAAGGTGATTTGAACCTTCTTCGTCGCCTGGTCCGCCTTCACGGACTGCACTCCTTGCAATTCGCCCACTTCCATTTCGATTGTGTGCGTGCAATGCCCGCAGTGAATGGCGGGAACGGTATAGTTTACAGTCGTCATAGGTTGAATACTCCTCGGTAGATTTGAATATACAGAGGCACGGTGATTCCACCGCCCTCTATTTATACTTTCGTGGACATCTCGAAGACTTCCGTGATCTCCTTCAGGACGCGCTCACGCTCCTTGCGGTCGTTGCCCTGGATCGCCGTGATGACGCAGGAATTGAGGTGATCTTCCAGGATTCTTGAGCTGACCTTGTTCAGGGCTGCCTCCACCGCCTGGATCTGGCGAATCACGTCGATACAGTAGGCATCTTCTTCCACCATGCGGATAACGCCACGCAGGTGCCCTTCAATGGTCTTCAGACGTCGGATCGTGTTATCGTTTTCCATGGTTTTCCTCGGCTTCCAGACAACGCACGCCTTTGGATCCTTACCCCCCCCAGGGGGGATGGGTATCTATATGATAACATGAGCGATTTTTCACGGTCAAGCCAGAATGTCACCATCTGGGGGTGAAACTCATCCTAAAAAGAGTAGAATTGTCCTATGAAGCTCAATCCTGCCGACTTGCGGCGTGTAAACGTGTTCAAGGACGCCACCGACGAGGATTTGAATTTGTTCGTCGAAAAGGGTGTCCTGCGCTCCATCGAGGAAGGGGAATTTTTCTTCTTCCAGGGCGATCCCGCAGGATACGCCTATATCCTGGTGAGTGGGCGCGCCAAGCTGCTGCAGAACAACCAGGTCGGTCAGCAGGTAAATCTGCGGGTGATCGATCGATGGCAGATGTTTGGCGCCCTCGGTGCTGTCCGGGAGGAGGCTGCTTACCCGGCGACAGCCCAGGCTCTGGAGCCGAGCACAGCCCTCGCCATCCAGAGCAGTTTTCTCAAGGAAATGATGGAAACGCGCCCACAGCTGAGTGCTAACCTGATGCAATTGATGACGGGCTATATCATGGAGATGCAAGAGCGCTACCGTGAGCTGGCAACAGAACGAGTGGAACGCCGGATCGCCCTCACCATTCTGCGCCTTGCCGGGCAAATAGGCAGGCGGATAGAGAGCAACCCAATGACCGTCGAGCTGCCGCTTTCCCGGCAGGATGTTGCTGAGGCCGCGGGTACGACGATCTACACCGTCAGCCGGGTGCTGGCAGACTGGGAACGGCGTGGTCTGGTGAAAGCCGGCCGGGAGCGGGTGTTGATCCGCAACCCTCATGGACTTGTGCAAATCTCCGAAGGGGTGGACGAATAAGTAACCGGGAAAGTGGCGATTTTAAGGAGTGGCCGGGTGGGGCTTTTTTGCTTATTTGCGGATGCGCAAGGAGGGATTTTTCATAATCGTGTATCCTGGGTGCTATGCACGCACCTACTCTCCATATCCACTTAACGGTCGAAGAAGTATTGCAGAATTGGCCGCAGGCATTCTCGGTCTTTTTGAAAAAAAAGACTCAGTGCCCGGGCTGTTTCATGCAGCGATTATGCACTCTAGAGGATGTCTCGGAGATCTACCGGATTTCGGCTGACCAATTGATCGCTGACCTCGAGCGCTCCAATCATTCGGAACGTACGAGGTTAGCCTTAACGCCTGAGCTTCGTCCTTGAACCAGTTGGATCCTTCCCGCCGTAGCGGGGCTTATCGTTACCGGCTGAGCGCCTGGTAAAGCTCCTGCGCAAATGTGAAGAGCTCCTGTTGTTGAGACTGCGTGGGTTGATCATCGCCAGCGCCCATAATCTCCAGTGTGATCACCATGCGATCGGCTACACCGGCGGGATCTGATTCATCCAGAGTGGTTTCTCCCAACTCCCCCATCCATTCATCGAACTGCTGCCGTTCCTGCGCAGAGAGCAGGGTCGCCAGGGTGCCTTCTGTCCCATCGCCCTGAGACTTGCAAGTACTGGTGGTTACCTCTCCCGAGCGGAAGACGATCAGGGTGTCACAAAAACCTGCGATTCCCCCTTCCCGCCGCCAGATCAGGGCAATGGAAGCAGGCTGGACCTGACTGCCGTCTTCACTGACATGATAGATATACTCGATCCCGTTGGCTTCCAGCGTGATGATGCGGCCCGAGGTAATTACCTGGGCACAGGAGATGCCCTCGACCATGACCTCAAGACAAGCATCGCTGAACTCGGTTTGCTCGCTGCTGATAAAAACGATATCGGTGGCTTCCAGGCCAAGACTCTCGCTGAGCTGCTCGATTGCCGCTTGCTCCGCAGCTCCAAGCGTCTCCATATCCGGAATATTATCCTCCGGCGACTCAGTCACCCCGGACGGACCCTCCGTCGCTGCAGCCGGGGCGCAAGCCGTAACTATTAAGATAAACAGCACACTCAAAAGCAGGACTCTTCTCATTCTTACTCCTTTTCCAGCCAGAGACACGCTGGGCTGTGGTCGTTAGAAGGACGCCACCGAAGATGGTAATGTTCCGATTATCCACAGGACCGCTTCGCTTGAATGTATAATCGAGCGCATGCGTTACAGTTCCATCATCATTATTTTACTGTTCTTTTTAACAGCCTGCGGACGCCGCACGCAGGATCCGCAAATCCTGATCGATCAGGCGGTCGCGGCCACCCTTGCCGCGAGGCCCGAGCCTACCCGAGATACCAGGCCGGTCCCTACGCCCTTTCCCACTCCCACTGCTTTCGACCTCAGAGGCCTGTTCTGCGAATATCAGTTCTGTATGGGCCACCCCCAGGAGATGGCGTTCTTCGATGTGAACGCGCAACAAAATGCCGGCTCTCCGAGCACCTATACCCAGGGAATCCTTGCAACCTATAATGCCAGCCTTTTTATTCAGATGATTTGGCAAATCTCCCCGGGCAGCGAGGATCCACAATTTCTACTGGATTTGATTCTGGACGACGGAATTGATACACCGGTCGGCAGTTTGAATGTGCAACGGATCCGCGATATGAACGTGGTATACACGCCCATCACCACTACGGCATCCCTCGTTCTACCCTATGGCGGCGCGGCAGCCTGGACATGCGGCGAACGCGTCTTCGCCTGGAAGGCTTATACTCCGGATGAGGCTTCCGCCAGGGGTTTGTTCGAAACATCGTTTGCCCGGTTCAACTGCAACCGATGATGCAAGTGCTCCAGCACAATGGCAGCGCGTGTTCCGCGGATCATCAAGAGCACGCAATGCGATCATCATTCAGACTCTTACCCAACAAACAATTTGGAGGCAAACATGGCAAAGAAAAGCGAGCGAGACGTAGAGAAAGTCTCTTCCACAAAGCAGTTTATTGCCAAGCTACGTCGGTTGGCAGATGCTCTCGAATCAGGAAGTCCATTCTCCATACAGGTTGCAGGGAAACGGATCCGCGTGCCTGCAAGCGCCAGCATCAGCGTGGAGCATGAACGGTCAGAGGACAGCGAAGAGGTCGAGTTTCAGCTCAAATGGGAGCTTTAACGTGAGCAAGCACGGGCCTGTGATATCAGGATAAGCTGAGCCTCATTAGCCTTGCTGCTTCTTGGCTTCCTGCCATAAATCTTCCATTTCCTGCAGAGACAGGCTGGAGAGCTCGCGCCCCTGTTTCTTCGCACCCTTCTCGACATAAGCAAAGCGCTCTTTGAATTTCATATTTGTTCCACGAAGCGCCGACTCGGCATCGATGTGCTTCCAGCGCGCCACATTGACAAGGGCAAAGAACAGATCGCCGATCTCCGAGGCAAGCTCAAAATCGGTTTCGGCGTCCTTAATCTCCTCGAGCTCTTCTTTGACCTTATCCAGCACACCCTCGATTTCCGGCCAGTCAAAGCCGACGCGAGCGGCGCGGTCCTGGTACTCCTGCGCCTGGCTCAATGCCGGGAGAGCCAGCGGAACACCATCCAACAACCCTTTCTCTTCTTTCCTCTCGCCTCTTTCTTTTTCCTTCAGCTTCTCCCAGTTTGCCAGCACGCCATCCACGCCTTCCAACTTCAGATCGCCGAAGACATGCGGGTGGCGGCGCACGATCTTGGAGTGGATGCCCTGAATTACCTGATTGATATTGAATTGCGCTTCTTCGTTGGCGATCTGCGATTGCAGGACAATCTGCAGTAACAGATCACCGAGTTCTTCACGCATATCCGTGAAGTCGCCCGAATCGATCGCGGAAATGGCTTCATAGGTCTCTTCGAGGAGGTGCTTTCGCAATGATTCATGGGTTTGCTCCCGGTCCCAGGGGCAGCCATTCGGCGCGCGCAAGTGCGCCACGATCTCGGCAAACGCCTCGAATGAGCTACCCTCCTCCAATGGAGGAATGTAGAGTGAAAACGGCGCCGAGAACTCACTTCGA